>SXQV01000036.1 GCA_005792805.1 Methylococcaceae bacterium
CCGGCTGCGCTGCGTCGAGGCGTGGTCGATGGTGATCCCGTGGATTGGGTTTCCTCTGAGCGCTTTGTTGAAGCAGGTGGATCCCAAGGGTAATGCCAAGTATGTCGAGTTTGAGACCTTGAAAGACCCGGATCAAATGCCGGGTCAGAGGAGGAACGTCCTCAACTGGCCTTACCGCGAAGGCTTGCGTATGGATGAAGCCATGAATCCGCTGACGCTTTTGACGGTCGGGCTGTATGGGGATGTTTTGCCTAATCAGAACGGTGCGCCGGTGCGGATTGTCGTGCCGTGGAAGTACGGGTTCAAGAGCGCCAAGTCCATCGTCCGGATTCGCCTGGTGGAAAAGATGCCTGTCACGTCCTGGATGCAGGCGGGTCCGGAGGAATACGGTTTTTATGCCAACGTTAATCCGGCTGTCGATCATCCGCGCTGGAGTCAGGCCAAGGAACGCCGCATTGGCGACTTTCTCAAGCGCCCTACGTTGCCGTTTAATGGCTACGCAGAGCAGGTGGCGAGTCTCTATACCGGTATGGATTTGCAAAAAAACTTCTGATCGCCGCGTGGTACTGCTTTAGCTTTGCAATCATTCCCGGTTGTTGCGATTATCCCCGCCGGGCATTGTCAACCATCGGTCATGCGTTGGGGGTCATAGTTTCTGCTCCACATTCACGAGGACTGTATGACGTGGTTGGTGTAAATCGTTCGGCTCTGTCGCTGGCTGTAAGCGTTTTAATTTTCCTGTTAGGGATCGTCGTTCCACCTGTTTCCTTTGCCGCGAGTGCTGGAATCGACTGGGTCACAGAAGTGTCCGCCGCTGATAACAGTTGGAACAGTGTCACCTACGGCAATGGGCTGTTTGTGGCTGTTTCATATACCGGGAGCGGCAATCGGGTCATGACCAGCCCGGATGGCATCACCTGGACCAGTCGTAGCTCCGCCGCTGATTATTTCTGGAGCAGTGTTACCTACGGCAATGGGCTGTTTGTGGCTGTTTCAACTACCGGGACCGGCAATCGGGTCATGACCAGCCCGGATGGCATCACCTGGACCAGTCGTAGTTCCGTCGCTGATAACAGTTGGTACAGTGTCACCTACGGCAATGGGCTGTTTGTGGCTGTTTCAAGTACCGGGACCGGCAATCGGGTCATGACCAGCCCGGATGGCATCACCTGGACCAGTCGTAGTTCCGCCGCTGATAACCCGTGGAGAGCTGTCACCTACGGCAATGGGCTGTTTGTGGCTGTTTCAACTACCGGGAGCGGCAATCGGGTCATGACCAGCCCGGATGGCATCACCTGGACCAGTCGTAGTTCCGCCGCTGATAATAGTTGGAACAGTGTCACCTACGGCAATGGGCTGTTTGCGGCTGTTTCAATTAGTGGGGCCGGCAATCGGGTCATGATCTCCTTCAACTCAGCCCCAACGGTTAGCTCTGTATTGCCATCTTCTGGAACGACGGCAGGGAGCACAGCCATCACGATTACGGGTACGGGTTTCCTGGCGGGCGCGACGGCAACCGTGGGTGGTGTAACTTGTAGTTCGCCAACGGTTGTTTTGGCTACAAGCATTACCTGTACAACCGGAGCACATGCGGCGGGTGCGGTGAATGTGGTGGTCACCAACACCGATGCGCAGACGGGCACGGGAACGAATGCTTATACCTATGTGGTTCCTGCCACGGCCCCGGCCGCCGCAACCAACACCGCTTCTGCGATCACGGCAACTGGCGCAACGCTAAACGGCACGGTTAACGACAATGGTGCCGCAACGACGGTAACCTTTGGCTATGGGCTAACCAACAGCTACGGCTCGATTGCTAACGCAAGCCCAGGTTCAGTCGCAGCGGGCGCAGGGGCCACAACTGTTACGGGCACGTTGACTGGATTGACCTGTAACACCACTTACCATTACCAGGTGAGCGCCACAAACAGCGTGAACACGACTGATGGGGGTGATGCGATATTTACCACTTCCGCCTGCCCGGTATCGGCTTATGCCCCGGCAGACCTGATTCCCTCTGGCCTCAATCCGGGTGATCAGTTCTATGTCGTCTTTACGTCTTCTTCAGATCAGGGCGCAGCCTCGTCCAACATCGCAACCTACAATGCCCTGGTTCAAGGTTTGGCGGCGGCTTCCAGCATTGCCGGGGTTCAATCCATCAGCGCTGGTTTCAATGTGATCGGGGCAACATCGACTTACAATCAGTGTCAACCCGCTGATCCAGCAAAACCGGTGTATTCGGTTACAAAAACACGCATCAGCTCAACCGTCAGCGCGATGTTCACGCCTTCTGCCGTGAGTCTGAATTCCCCGCTGGATATAAATGAAAGTGGCCAGGCGGTAACCAACGGAATCGCCTATACGGGTTGCAACACCGATGGCACCCCTCTGACTTCCTACGAACTGGGGGAGCCCAATGTTGCCATAGGATTAACGAATGTAACGAATGATCAGTGGCTCTACTATGGAGCCTCTTACCCGAACAACGCCAGTAAGGCACTCTACGCAATCTCTCCCCTGCTGACGGTTGCCGCGCCTCCCACTGTTGCTGCAACGAACCCAGTAACCGGCCCCGTCGCTGGCGGGACTGTCATCACGATCAGCGGGACGCATTTTATGAATGCAACCGTTGCCGTTGGCGGCATTAACTGTCCCGTCTCTAGCCAATCAGCAACGTCTATCACCTGTACAACCGGGCCACACGTATTGGGCACTGTCGCTGTTGTGGTTACCAACAGTGACAACCAGTCGGCTACCTCGGCCGGGGCTTTCACTTATGTCGCCATGCCGACGGTCTCCGGGATCAGCCCTTCAAGTGGCCCGGTTGCCGGCGGCACTACCGTCACGATTACGGGGACCTACCTCACGGGTGCGACCGCTCTGACCTTTGGCGGCACGGCCGCGACGAGTTTCACGGTCAATAGTGCCACGCAGATCACAGCGGCAGCGCCCAGTGGGCCGGCCGGTGCGGCTAATGTCGTGGTAACGACCGCCGGAGGCAGTGTCACCTCGACCGGCGGGTACACCTATCTGTTGACTCCCACCCTGTCCATCAGCAACAGCCCGCAGACCTACACCGGCTCCGGCCTGGCCGCCACGGTGAGCTGTCTCGGCGGTGGCACCGTCTCCGACATCAAGTACAACAGCAACAGCACGCTCCCCACAGCGGCGGGCACTTACGCGATCACCGCAAACTGTGCCGCCAGCGGCAACTATGCCGCCGTCACCGGTGCCTCGGCGGGCAACTTCGTCATCAGTACCGCCAGCCAAAGCATCAACCTGGTCGCAACCCCAAGCGCCATCGCTGTCCAGGGTGCCAGCACCCTCAGCGTAACGGGGACCCTTGGAACCGGTGCGATCACCTACGCCCTGGTCAGCGGACCCTGTAGCTTGCCTGCGTCTACAGCGGTTCTGACAGGGACCGGCGCGGGGACTTGTGCCGTTACGGCCAGCATCGCCGCAGACCCTAACTATGCCGCTGCCACATCCAGCCCAATCAATGTAACCGTGAGCGGTCCCCCCCAGGTCACCAATGTAAGAGCAGTGCCTGACGCAGGATTCATCAAGGTTGTGTTCGACGTAGTGACGGGCGCGTCTGCGGCTTCAACGGTTCGGACGCAGACTGCCGTCATGTATACCGCCACCTGCACATCAAGCGATGGGGGTATCACCGCCAGTGCCAGCGGACCTGGATCACCTCTGGATGTCACCGGCACAACCCCCGGCAAGTCCTACCGCTGCACGGTCACTGGAACGGATGGTTCAGGAAGCTCGACTTCAGACTCCAGCAACGTGGTCACGTCACTTCCGGGTCCCCCAGCGCCCAATCCCATCCCCACCCTGCCGGAATGGGCACAGATCATCATGGTGCTCATGATGATCCTGGCACCCAGCCGGTATGGCCGGAGAATGAAGCCGCGTTATTGATCCGGTCCGTCAGGTGCATGACCCGCACGGGCCACGGTTATACTTATCCATGAAAAGGCCGTGGAGCCTCACCCTTTCAATCACATCACTACAGGTAACACTATGAGCACATTCACATCCATGCAGCGTCTGGCGTGGGCAGCCGTTTTGCCGCTGAGTCTGGCGGCGGTCTCCCCGTCCTCTCAGGCTTTTGAGGGACGCGGTACGATCACGGTGTCCAGCGGTAAAAGTACGCTCACCTTCAGCCCGGAATTTTTTAACCTGTTTCCGGCGTTGGGCGCTTCGCTGGGTGGTTATGGCAAGGCGAAATTTCAGGGAAACCTGAACCGGCAGGATCAGCGCATCACCTTTCCGCTGGCTTCCGGAACGCTGAATCCTGAGCGCCCCACCCCTTTCTATGCGTTTGAGCATCAGGGCGGTCTGACCATGAACCGTGCGAACGGTACCCTCGATGTCATCTTTAATAATCCGTCGCTGCGTGCCAGCTCGGATTGCCTGACGCCGGCGTCAGAATGCCTGGAGCTCGGCGCGAGCCTGATAGTCAATGGTACGGTGTACAGATACATCTCGAATTTTGCCCAGAGCACCAGTCTTGCCGGGTTTCAGCTGAAAGGCAACGAGGTGAAGATCGACAGCGTGTCGCTCTTCCTGACAGAGGACGGTGCCTCTGCAATGAATGCCTTCTTTAAGCTTAACCAGGGAGACGATATCTTCTTCCAGAAGGGGTATGGCTTCGGCACGATCAACGTAAAAGGTACGGGATACCAGGTCGTTTGTCCGCTGAACACGAAATACAACCGTAACCTTCAGGAATGCCGTTAGCCTAGGATTGCGGGTGGTCCTTGAGGCCACCGCGTCAGAATAAGCCCGCTGATCTTCAGTTATTGAATATCAGTGGGTTTTTTTGCGCCCTGGTTTGATGGGCCATGTTGATTGCTTGAGGTTGCTCAAGGAATCAAAAAAACAGGCGCTCATGTGAGCGCCGAAATGGAGAGGTAAAAAACCCAATAGATTAGGTTATGAGCAGGTTAAAAGAAAACTGCTCGTATGAGAATGCGGTATATTGTCGCACCCGGATTGTGTGAAATAACCTAACCACTGTGTCATATAACGTAGTCCTGAAATGCCAGAGGGCGAGCCCTGGACACTTGATAATTATCTGACGAAAGCAAAATAGGCCAGAATTCCATAGCAGCTTACGGCCAATAGGCCGTGAACTACCGCCAGTGCCTTCACGCAATGCCTTTTGGCGCGGCGTTTTGCCATCAGCAAGCCGAGGCCGATGATGGCCACGGCCAGCCCGATATTGATATAGAGACGTTCGTCGCCCTCTACCGCTGCCCAGATGACCAGTCCGGAGCCCAATAGCGCCAGTCCCGCGTGTGTTCTGGCATACATGGGGTCGTCATGGCCGTTCCTGAAAACACCGATGGCCAGACCCAGGCCCATAATGGCGACAACGGTAAATACAGCCAAAGCAAATACCAGCATAAATTACTCCTTGTTTAAGGTTGGTTAAGGAGGTTCTATTCTATTAACTCCGCTCAAGTGCTGGCAAGTTAATAGGGGTCTTGTTTTTGTTAAATTCGGGTTTAACTTGATCTATGTCAAGTTCGGCTGGATAAAAGGTATCCGAACTCTTTCTTAAAAGGGGTCGGTGATCGCTATAGTTATTGCGAACGTCCTTTCGAGTTGCGGGGCTTCTGCGTCTGTGTGTTTTGCGGTGACGTGATGGTGGCTTCAAGATTCGCTATGTTCGCGCGCATGACACTCAGAAAATTGCCGTGCCGAGGCCGGTTGGCGCAGGGGAGGAAATCGACGGGTTTCAGGTTAAGGCCGGTCAGTGCCTGACGTATCCCGTTGCTGGGCGTGTCCTCCCAGACCATCAGTTGGGCCGGATGCCGCGAGAGCCGTTCGCGCAGTGCGGTCCACTCGGTCGCCGCTGGCATCTCTTGCGGTTCCCAGTGCACGGACTCCAGGTTAAGTCCGTATCGGCGCGCGAGGTACTGATAGACCGGGTGCGATGCCATCACGGTCTGTCCGTGCAATTGGTCCGCCACACGCTGCATGGCGGCGTCGAGCGCCAGCAGGTCGGCGGTCAGAAAGGTCTGGTTTTGCTCAATCGTCCGTTGCAGGTCAGGCCGCTGCCGAATCATGGCGGCCGCCAGTGCCGTGCTCTGCTGAATTGCCTGCGAGAAGTCCAGCCAGGTCGTGGAGGCGGTTCCATCGTGGCTGTGCGTGCCGCTGCCGCCATGACTGTGGGTAACGGCCTCCTTGATGACCAGGTAGCGTGATCTGAACGCCGCCGAGGTGTCGACGCGCTTGCGGCGTGGCAGGCTGATGAGGTTTAGCCATTGCTCGTAGTCCGCCCCGTTCAGTGCGACCAGATCCGCCTGCTGCATCGCCTGAATGGTCTTGCTGTCCGGTTGCCAGTAGGCGGGATCTTCATCCGCCGGAACGGGCAGGCTCACCCTGACCCACTCGCCCCCCAGGCGCTCGGCAAAATAAGCCAGCGGGTAGTTGGCGGCGACTATCGTCATCGGGTGGCCCTCGCCGGCCTGAGCCGTCATGCCTGGCCAGGTAACCAGCGCGGTTATCACCATCCCGGCTCTGGTTAGAGTCCGCATCGAAAGCAATCGCGGGTTCATGGGTCTCCTTTCATCCATTCGTTAAAAATTTCAAAGCCGATTCGCCCAGACCCCGCTGGGCGAGTTGTATCCATAGCGCACCCAGCGCCAGACTGGCCAGCGCCAGCAGCAGGCTTTCGGCCAAAATCAGCCGGAACAGGGTCAGCCGGCTCGATCCGAGCAGAAATAGCGTCTGCATTTCTCCCCGCCGCATCCGCAAGGACAACCAGAACACCAGCGACAGCGCCAGTAAGGTGGCAAGCCCGACCAATGCCAGAATGACGTCGAACAGTTCCCGGATACGGAAGATGTTGTCCAGCAGATTGCGTGTCACCGCGAGGGGTTCGACCAGTTGGCCGGGCTGGGTCTCGTCCAGATAGCGGCCGCGTAACAAAGTCGCGGCGCGATGGTTGTCAGGGACTGCCAGTACGGCACTGATCGGATAGGTGCCCGGGTCGCCATGAAAATGGAAGCTGGCCAGATTTTCCGGCGTGATTTCGGTATAGGTAGCCGGGCTGCCCTGGATCGCCGGGTTTGCTCCGTGCGCTGACGGTGGGGCCGGTGGCTCGTGTCCATGCCCCAGACCCTCGATGATCCAGGCGGTTTTGAGATCAATGAAAATCGCCTGGTCATCCGGTGTGTGCTGTTTTTCCAAGAGGCCGGTGATGTTCAGCTTCAGCGGATAGATGCCTGCCAGGTCGAAGAGATTGCCGGGCGTGGTCAGCAGCTGGTCACCTACTCCCAGCCCGAGCGAACGGGCGGCGTCGGCCCCCAGCACGGCATCGCCCAGGGTGGCCATCATCCGGCCCTGACCGATATGCAGCTGCCGGTAGTCCAGATAATCCAGCGTCACCCCCACTAGTGGCTGCCCCTTGACCCGCAGGCGCGAATAGATGGGCAGGGCGAGTGCCCAGCCGCTGTTCTCGACGCGCTCCAGCTCCGCCATGGTGGTCTTCGGCAGTTCCGGGTTGCTGAAGTACAGGGCGCTCAGGGTCAGATCCAGACCGCTGGCCCGCGCTCCTATCACCAGCGGGGTGTCCTTCGCTCGCGACAGTAAATGGCGTTCGCCCTGGTCCAGCAGTGCATGCAAGGCGACCGGCAGGGCGCCCATCAGGCTCAGGCAGGCGATCAGCACCAGGCTGCGGATTCGGTAATGACACAAATGCCGCCAGGACAGGTAGAAGGCGTGTCTCATGCCGGGCAGCGGAAGGTGGAAAAGTCGATCACCCGGTCGAAACGGTCGAGGAGTTCGTGGTCGTGAGTGACGGCAATCAGGCTTGCGCCTTCGCGTTCTGCGGCGCGAAACAGCACATCCAGTATTTTCAGCTTGTTGGCGGGGTCCAGACTGGCCGTGGGTTCGTCCGCCAGAATCAGGGCTGGCCGGGTCAGAACCGCCCGGCAGATGGCGACGCGCTGGCGTTCGCCCTGGGATAGGGCGGTCACCGCCTGGGCCAGTTTGCTTTCAAGGCCAATATCGGCGGCCAGTTTCCGCAGCCGCTGCCTGATCTCGGGGTTCAGGCGGAGTGCGGGATTGATCCGGTGGGGATGGAGGATGTTGTCTGCCGTATCCAGGTATTCCAGTAATTGCAGATCCTGAAACACAAAGCCCAGCCGGGTGATGCGGAATCGCCGCCGCTCGCCATCCGGCATGGTATGCACCGGCTGGCCGTCAACCCATATCTCGCCGCGAACGGGCGGGACGATACCGGCAATCAGTTTGAGCAGGGTGGTCTTGCCGGTGCCGCTGGGTCCGGTGATCGCCAGCCGCTCGCCGGATGCCATGCCGAACCGGGGGATATGCAGGGTGAAATCACCCTCTTCCGCCGGGTAGCGAAATTCCAGCTGTTCGATGCGGATCATGCGGCGTCCAGTCCCTGACCGTCGATGAAGTCCAGGTGACCGATTTTCCAGGTACCGTCATCCTGACGTATCAAGGTGACGAGGGCACGATAGCGGGTATGCCGCTCATGGGCATGACCCCAGTGGGAAACCTGGCCATGGGCGACCCAGCTGGCATCGATGCGCCTGGATGCCGGTTCGCTATCGAGTGTTTCCAGGGCAGTCAGCTCCACCCGCTGTACCTGGCTGTCGCCGCCGAGTCCCCGGGCTTTCCGGATCAGGGCACGACGCTGGTCGAGATAGACCTGATCCAGCAGAGGCGGCACCAGACTCAGCGCCAGCCCGTCGTAGGCGCTTTCCTCCTCCCTGATGGAGAAGGCCTGGTAGGCCGTGAGCAGGAGTTTGCCGAGATCCGGTGCCGGGCCGCCATTGCCGGTCAGGGGCTTATCGTTTTCCGCCACGGGCTTGGGGCTGTCGAGCATATCCTCCGGCGACCAGTCCAGCTGGGGATGTGACGGGGTGACTTCGGCATCCAGGCTCTCCTGGCGGCGGATCACCTGAATTTCGTGCACGACTTCGCCGGGGCTGAATAGCTGCCAGTCAAGCCGGAACTGGCTGGCCGGTTTGCCAGGAGGGTATGACAGCATGATGCCCAGTTGCGCGGCATGTGCAGGTACGGTTTCATCAGGCGGTACTGGTTCTGTCCCGGCGGAAGTTTGATGCACGAATATCACGCGATCCACGGCTGGGACAGCCGGCAAGCCGTCGATTTCCAGGTGCTGCGCCTCGATCAGGCTCGCGGTCAGGCGCTCCAGCAGTGGCTGACGCTCGGCGGGTTCGATCAGGCGCATGTTGTTGAGCCCGGCCGTTTGCCGCAGGGCGGGCGGCAAGGCCACGAGGGGTTGCAGCCATTCATGGCGGATTTCGTGAGGCTCGACGTAAATATAGGATCTGGGTTGCAGATGATGCCGGCGCCAGTTGTCCTGATCGAACCGGCTGCGCCAGGGATTGGTCCAGTCCAGCGCCAGTTTGCCGGGACGGTTCAGCCGAATCCGGTCGCTGACCGCCACCCCCTCCTGGAGGACGAGCAGCGCCGGGTACGTCGTGTTTTCGCCCGGTTCAATAACCAGCCGCTCAGTGGCCGTCCCGAGCGGGTAACTCTGGCGGATCTGGACCCGGTGTTCCCGCTCACCCGTTGGCGCCTCGGTCAGCAGGGTTTCGAGGGGGGCCAGCCGTTTTCCATCAGGCCCATGCAGTTTGATGAGTGAACGCCCGACGCAGGCAAGATCGCAGGTGGCGGGTTGCCCCCCGCGAATGGCGGGGAGATCACTTTCCCGCAACCGCAGGGTCAGCTGCATGGCGTGTGGGGTCAGGCTCAGGTCGGCCAGGGTGGCCTCGCGGTCGAGCGGACTGTCAGCCAGCCCGATCGAGGGGATCAGGCTGAACAGCCAGGCCATCGTCCGGCATGGACTGCCGCCGCGAGCCGTTGACATCGGGTGCGCGATTCCTGGGTCAACCGCGCTGGGATGAGGCCCCGCCCATCAGGTTGGGCCAGTAACGGCGGTAGAAGCCATAGCCCAGATAAAACATGA
>SXQV01000037.1 GCA_005792805.1 Methylococcaceae bacterium
CATCGTGATGGCCTCAAGGGTGCGATCGAGGTTCTGAGGGTTGGTTCTGAGGCCATGGTGGGTGGTTGATGGCGTTCACAAATAACTCGAAAATTTTGGAAATTACCTTATGAATCCAGTCGCTGAAGTCCTGAGTACGGTATTTGGAGTTGTTTTGGTTGGTGCGATCGCCTACGAGATACGCCAGCGCCGCAAGCGTCTGCGTGACCTTTACAACGTACTGGATGCCGAGGATAAGCAGGTGGTGGCGGATCTGGACCAGATGGTTGCCAGCGGCCTTCTCCAGCCCTACGGTGCAAATTGATTCGGCCTGCTGCCGTAGTACGTAAATGAAGTGTGATGCCCAGATGAAGCCAGCAATCTCCATTCAGACCCAGGCAATAGAAGTGCTGGATCAGTCTCTATTCAATCAGGCGGATCAGGCAGATGCCCGTTTGTTTGCACGCCGGGTGCTGGGCGTACCGGGGGTGACGGCACTCACCCTGGAGCCCGCTTCAGGAAAGGCCCGAATCGGTTTCGAAGCGGCTACGGGAGAGCGTGAAGCTTTTTTGAAAAAACTGGCCGAAGCTACCCGAACCCATGAAGGAGCGCTGGCAGCGTCCGATCTGCCTGAATGGGGGCAGGGGGAAATAGCCCGGTGGGTCAAGTCCGGCAGCAAGATCGTGCCCCTGCAGGTGGACTTGCCGGCGGCGGGTCAGCTGGTTCTGACCTTGCCGGTCTGGGGCCATCAGGATCCGGATCTGCTTGTCCAAACGCTCGTCAAGCCGCTGTCCCGTTTTCCAGGCGTGAGCGTCACGAAGGCGGACACTGAATCCGCAACGCCCGGTTTCACTATTTCTTTCAATCCCGCCCTGACTGCCACCGATCAACTCATCCGCGCGATCGAGCGTGGAATTATCCTGGCCGCGTCAGATAGCCAGCCCGCAAATCCGGCGCTGGTGCCAATGGCGGTCTCCGGCACCACCGTGGGTATCAGTACCGTGGGAGAGTTTCTGTTTCCCGTGGCGACCCCTCTGGCGGCGGGCATACTGATTGCCACCAATGCCGGGGTGGTCAGGGAAGCGGCCACTCAGCTGGGCCGGGGCAAGATCGGCGTTCCCCTGTTTCATACGGCGCTGCTGACCTGTTCGATCGTGACCGGGCAGGTTCTGGCTTTCGCCCTGACTGACCTGTCGCTGCGTTATTGGCAGCGTCGCTGGCGCAGGCAGGTAGTGAGTGAGGCGCAAGGTCTGGTTGCCAAAACCGTGTCCAGAGCCACCGGGGTTCGCTGGATCGATGGGCAGGGTCAGGTGCTGAATAGGGCACCTGCCGCCGTCAGTTCCGGCATGACCGTCCGTGCCCTCGCGGGAGAGTCCCTGCTTTTTGACGGAAAAATTGTGGCCGGGGAGGCGCTACTCGATGAAACAGGGGTGTGTGGCGCGCAATTTCCGGTCAGAAAATCGGTTGGCGATCCGGTTCTGGCGGGCTCCCTCCTGCTGGCAGGAGGCCTGGACATCGTTGTTACGCGCGCGCTCTCTGACTCACGGGCCGCCAGGATCGCTGCGGCGATTAGCCGGACAGCCAGTGGCATTACCTCTGATCCATCCTTGCACGCAAAGGCGGAGCGCATTGCCGACAAGACCGCTTTGCCAACGCTGGCGACGGCGGGCGTGGGATGGGTGGCGGGTGACCTGATTACGGTAGGGGCGATACTGCATCAGGACTGGGTTAGCGGCCCGGCGCTGGCGGTTCCGCTGATTACTCTGCGCAATGTGGGGGCGGCCCTTAAATACGGGGCAGTCATTCAAAACCCCGGCGCGTTTTCGAAAATCGCGGCCTGTGACTTTGTGGTGCTGGATGGGGACGACCCCCAGCTCTCGGCTACCCCCCTGGAAGTGACGGGAGTCAGCGGCACACTCCCGGAAAATACCGGCACGCTGTTGCGGCATGTTGCCAGTGCGGGAATCTACCTCGGAGGCGAGCTGGCTCTGGCACTGCTGGAGGCTTGCCGGTCACGTGATTTGATTGTGCGGCAAGCCGAACTGTTGGCCCTGGAGCCAGAGGGTGTCCTGGCTCAGGTGGGGGATTCCCGCCTGCATCTCGTCGTCGAAGCGGATTCGGGTGTGCCCGTTCTAAGGGTTGCACTGAATGGCAAAAAAATCGGCGATGTCAGTTTTGGCAGGAGTGCCGTACCCGCTGCCGCCGTGGCGGTAAAAAAACTCCAGGATTCTGGCCTGCAAGTCTTCATGCTCTCCGCCGCCGCAGAGGCAGAAACCGGTGTTCTGGCCCGGTCGCTAGGCGTCACTCTCTGCGGGAGCGAGATGAACCCGGCGGAAAGGTTACGTTTTCTTGATGGCCTGAAGCGCCGGGGAGTGAGAGCGCTTTATGCGGGCCGGGTGACGGCGCAACCCGAAATCAATGCGTATGCGGCGGCAACCGTCGCTGTTGAAAGCCTTGAGGACGGCTCTGTCCCGGCGGATGTAGTGATGATGGGCAACCGGTATGGCGCTCTGCCTCAGCTGATCGAGCATGCACGCCGCTACGATCCGGACATTCACCAGAGCACCCGCATGGCGGCCATTCCCAATCTCCTGTGTGTCGCGGGTGGATTCGGTGGGCTCCTGAACGGGATCACCTCGGGCATTATCGCCAATGTCGGTGTCATCAATGTCGATCGGCATATTCAGCGCAGGCTGGCCAGCCGCCCGCGCTAGCCGGAGCGCCAAACCCCGGTTATCCGTAAACCGCCTGTCCCTTAACCGTACACGAGAACTCCATGGCCCCACCCATCAAGAAACTGCCCATCAAGCGTAGCCCTCGACTGAAGGCGGTCAAAGCGCTGGCGGCCGGTGCGGACCCGTCGGTGGCTGGCGCAGCCGCCGCCGCCGCCGGGGAGAGCAGGGCACTCCTGATGCTTGAGCAGAGTCTGGTCGCCATGGATATGGATGAGCAGACCCGCCAGCGTGTCGAAAAGCTTCCGCGAGATGTGGGCTGGCTTTTGATTACGGCGGGTCTGGTTGGGGTTGTCGTCCCCGGCGTGTTGGGCGTGCCGTTTCTGGTGCTGGGCGGGCTGGTTCTTATGCCATTGACCAGTCAGCGCGCAGAGCATTGGCTTAGCGGTCAGTCACCCAAAATCTTCAAAGGCAGCGTGCGACAGATCAACCGGTTTCTGGATGACCTGGAACGCCGCTATCCGCGTTGACCGGGCGATTGAGCCAGAGTCAGACAAGCAGGCCAGTGTTGCCTATCTTTTGTCCCAATCACGAATCTGGTCAGTGCTGCGACAGTCCGGCCTCTTGCCACTTCGACAGCACAGTACTGACCAAATAATCTATCGCGGCTGGGTTCTTCGAGACCGACAGATCCTGTGGTAGCCCGAGCCGGTCGGCGTCGTACGTCGAGTGCACGGTGGGAAACGTCTTGCGCACCACGTTCGCTTCGGGAACCATGCCCGAGGGGATGTAGACCGACCCTGGCGGGGCGGGGCACGGCGTCGGGCACGGCAGCATAAGCTGGCTGTAGACGGGCACTGTGCCGTCAGTCCGGGGGTGCTTCTTTATGTTGAGATCCGTGGTGATGGGGCATTTACGGCCACAATAGTCACCTGCCATCAGAGTGAGACTGACACCGTCAAGCACACCCACCTGCCGCTCATCCCAGCTTTCCGGGTTGCGCTTGGCGTGCCCGCTCGTCTTGAGCACCTGAATGGCACCCGCGCCGGCCAGGCGCTCGAACACGGTAAGGCTCTTGGACGTGTTGGCGTATTGGCGACCCCAGGCCTTGGTGACCGGGCGTAGGTACTCGGCAGGATCTGACGCAAGGTCGTACGAGGGCGCACCCAAGTGCGGCGAGTTCATCGTGATGATCGAGGGAATCGAGACTCCTGCATCGACGGCGCTCTGCGCGTACGAGAAGGCAGGAGCCATAGTTCCTGCTGGCGGTTGCTGCTTCAGGGCGGCCACGGTCGCACGAGCTATCAAGCCGCCGTAGCTGTACCCGACCAGATCGAATGTGCGGAAGCCATAGGTCGCATGCAGGTAGCCGAGGAATCCGAGCACCCGGCTTCGACATGGGTATCGCTGAAAGCCGCGTCATCTCTGGGTTCTCTTTTTAAAAATTGTCACTACAGACGATCAGCTACCTCACTTTCAATAGGCATAGGGATTTTGATGGCTGCAAATAGGTCCATCTGACG
>SXQV01000003.1 GCA_005792805.1 Methylococcaceae bacterium
CAATTTTGAGCGGGAGATCCACAAGGGCCTGGGCACATTCTCCTGGTTCATCTACCGCATCACGACCCCGGCCATCCGCGACCTGTTCATGAATCCAAAAAATGTCTTGCGAGTCCGTGAAGCGGTCACTTCTGTCCTGGCCGGCGACATCTTCCGCAATACCCCCATGACACTGCCCCTGTCCGCGTTCCGGCTCATCTACTACATCAAAAGCATCCTGATCCGTTGGGGCTGGATGCCGCCGGTTACCCGCTAACACTCCGGAATCACTTGCCTTACGCCCACGCCGTTATTCGCTGACATGCCGGCAAACGCTCTTATTTCCCCAGTGCTGCAAGTCCCTGGCAGCGGGACCCTGGGTCAACTCTATTTGCCCGCCGGAGCCCCGGTTGCCCTTCCCGCAGGGCGGCATCCATTGGGCATCATCGATCACTCTGGTGATGGAAACGAAGGCATTCCCCATAAAGATGTGCCGATAGCCTCGATTGCCATGAACGCAATCGAAGGCAGCAATAGCCAGGATGTCTGGTACACCGACCAGCCAGTCCATTACGAGACCACCGGAGAAATCCGTTATGCCCAAAGCGGCAGCCTCCTGTTCGGCGTGGCGCATTACCCGGCCGACGATATCGACAAGACGGCTTATCAGGCGTACTGCAACCTGATCCGGCTCACTCGCGCAACAGGTGCCGGCAAGCTGATTCGTCTGTGGAATTATTTTCCTGGCATCAACGAAGATCAGGCGGATCTGGAACGCTATCGGCGATTTTGCAGAGGCCGGCATGAAGCACTAGCCGACATGGGGTATTCACTGGATCGGGATCTGCCGGCTGCTACGGCGGTAGGCAGCCGGCAAGGGGACTTCTGGGTCATTTTTTTGGCGGGAAATGGCGACTCGCTGCAAGTGGAAAATCCGCTGCAAACGAGCGCGTTCCGTTATCCCCCGGACTATGGTCCGCGCAGCCCTGCGTTCTCCCGCGCCGTCAGGTATTCAGCAGGTCAGGGAGATCAACTTTTTGTGTCCGGGACTGCCAGTATTCGTGGGCATGAGACGCTTCATCCCAGTGATCTGGTCGGCCAATGCGCTATCACGCTGAGCAACCTGAGCACCCTGGTCGAGCAAGCCGGGGAAGGTCATCTGCGTCAGCTGGGCGCTCGCGCCCGCTGGAAAGTCTATCTTCGTCACGCCGAAGATTTCCAGACCTTAAGGGATTGCCTTGGACACACCTTGGACCCCACCAGCCCCATTCTCCATGTTGCTGGTGATATTTGCCGGCAGTCACTGCTATTCGAGATCGAGGGCTTGATCGATCTACAGAGTTTTTCGATGAAATGCTAATTTATGCCGCTGGATTGACGAACCACAAGTAATGATGGAAATGAACGCTTTAGAATCTGAATTGGCACAGCGGCTGGTCGACTCGCTGAATCTGGAAATAGCCGCCAGCGAGATCGATCCGCAGGCCCCCTTGTATCAGGAAGGACTGGGACTCGACTCCATCGACCTTCTTGAGCTGTCAGTGGTCATTTCCAAGCAGTATGGTTTCCAGATCAAATCGGATGACCCGGATATCACCCATCTGTTTTCATCCCTGAGCGCTCTCGCCCAGGGGGTCGCGGCACGCCGGACTGTGTGACGTGGTTCCAGCAAAAGTCCTGGTGAGCATCGGTTTGGCCGCCGCCTTCCCTTTGGCTTCGTATGGGCTGCTGAAATCACAGGTAGTGCCAGTCCACTGGCTCGGATTTCCCGACGGGCTGCTGGCGGCTGGGCTGTTCATGGGCATGGGAATACAGGCAGGCATCATGACCCGCCTCGCCCTTGCTGCCCTGGCCGTGGCGATTTGCGCCGGAGGCTTTACCGTCCGGCCGGAACTGACGATGTCGCTCATGCCGGCACTGGTTAATCTGCTGCTGGCCCGGCTTTTTCAGATGACCCTGGAACAGGGCTCAGAACCTTTAATCACGCGAATCGCCCGGATCGCCCGGCACAATGGTCCATTACCGGCGGAATTGACGATCTACACCCGTCGGCTGACGATCGCCTGGGCCCTGTTCTTTTTTATTCTGGCGGTGAACTCCCTGTTACTTGCCGCTTTCGCCCGCATTGAAACGGTCATGCTGTTCGCCAACACGCTGAACATGATTTTCATTGGCCTGTTTTTCGTGATCGAAAATCTCTACCGACTCATTCGCTATCGCCATTATTCGCATACTCCGCTGCGGCACCTGATAAAGACCATCGCCGCCCATGGCTGGCAGACCGGGCCTGAATTCCCGGAGCAAAACGGCAAGGCTTCCACCGCCGACCGGGCCACCTGAGCCGTGATGCGCTTTTCGGTTCCCCATTCACACCCGGCCTTGCAAGGGCACTTCCCTGACCATCCCATTGTTCCAGCCGTGCTGATCCTGGAGGCTGTTTTGATGGCGGCGGGTCAACAGAGGCCAGACCAGATCACCCGTGTTGCCCAGGCCAAATTCACCTCCATTTTATTACCGGACCAGACCTGCCTGATCACGCTCACTCCGTCGGCCAAGGGGCTTCGCTTCACCTGCAAGTCTGACAGCCGCACGGTGGCAACGGGTCTTTTGTGGTAAGCAGCACAACGCCATGACCACTCACTGGCAAAGCCTGCCGGAACGGAGCAATGCGTTCTGGTTACAGACCATTACCTGGATTGCGCTGCGGCTCGGACGCAACATTTCGCGAGTGCTGCTATACCCCATCACAGCCTATTTTCTGATTTTCCAGAACCAGACACTCCCCGCGTCCAGACGCTATTTACGCAAAGCCCTGGGCCGCAATCCCCACTGGAGAGACATCTTCAGGCAGTACCACACTTTTGCCTGTACCTTGCTCGACCGGCTTTTTGTCCTGTCCGGGCAGGATCACCGCCTGACTATCGAGGTGCATGGGCTGGACGTGCTTGAGCGGTTTGCCTCGCATGGGAGAGGCTGCCTGCTGGTAGGCTCCCATCTTGGGAGTTTTGAAATCATCCGCGCGGTGGGCCGTACCCGGCGGGGACTGCGGGTAAAGGCCTTGATGTATGGCGAAGCCACGCCCCAGATCACACGGCTCTATCGTAGCCTCAACCCGGCCCTGCATGAGGACATTATTCCCGTCGGCGGACCCGCGACCCTGCTCGGACTCGATGAGTTTGTCGCAGACGGCGGATTGCTGGCCCTCCTGGGAGATCGCTGCGTAAGCGGCGATAAGCGCCTTCAGTGCACCTTTTTTGGAGAGCCCGCCTGGTTCCCCCAGACGCCGCTGGTGTTATCCCAGATACTGAAGGCACCGATGATGCTGTTCGTTTGTCTGCATACCGGTTGGGGGCGTTATGAGGTCTACTTCGAAGATCTCGCCGACTATCACCCGCTGGCCCGCCCAGAGCGGCAAAGTCAAGCCGGTCAGGTCATGCAGCGTTATGCGGAGCGGCTGGAACATTACTGCCGGAAAGCGCCCTACAACTGGTTCAATTTTCACGATGTCTGGCAGCCCGGTGAACCCTGACTCCACCGATCGGGGTGGCTGGTCAAAAACAGGGATGATTATTCTTGCCCTGTTAGCCCTCCCGCTAAATTATCAATATGGCCTGGCTGCGTCCACGGCGGGTGCCCCGACCTTGCAAACGCTGTTTTCCCGGCTGGCCAGCCGCAATGAAACACAGGTTCGTTTCGTCGAGACCAAAACCCTTGGCGTGCTATCGCAGCCCATAAGGCTGGAAGGAGTGCTCGAATTCCATGCCCCCAGCTATCTCGCCAAGCATGTCGAGCAACCGGCAGAAGAGCACTACGTGATTGAGGGTCAGCACGTGACCGTCAGCAAGCCGGCGGAACCGTCTTCGGTCCAGCTCAACCTCAGCGACTACCCCCCGCTGGCCGCCTTTGCCGAAGGCCTGCGGGCACCCCTGGCCGGTGACCTTGCCGCCTTGCGCCGTTACTGGACACCCAGCCTGGGAGGGTCATGGAAACATTGGCGGCTGGTGCTGACACCGATTCGGCCCGAGCTGGCCGCCCTGGTCCGCCAGGTGCAGCTGGAAGGACAGGAAGATCGCCTCACTCGGATGACACTGGAGGAAACCGGCGGCGACCGGTCCACGCTGGATTTCGTCCGGGGGCCATGAGCGCACGCTTACCCTGGCTTTTGTGGCTTTTGTGGCTGGCAATCGCTGGCTGGGTGCTGCTATACCGGACTCCCATCACCACCGATCTGACTTTTTTCCTGCCGCGCAACGCCGGAATGCTGGACAGCATTCTGGTCCAGCAGATGCGTGAGGGCCCCGCCTCACGCTTGCTGATGATCGCCCTGGAGGGTGGAGATGAAATCACTCGTGCGGATGCCAGCCGTGAACTGGCCAAGCGCCTGCATTCCTGCCCGGAATTCGAGTCCGTCATCAATGGCCCTGAACCCCACCTCCTTGCCGACCTGGAACAGCGGCTGTTCCCCTACCGCTACTCACTCAGTCCCGCCATTCAGGCCGGGCAGTTTGACCCCCCTGCCCTGCGAACCGCGTTAATGCAGCGCCTCGCTGAACTTGCCTCTCCAGCCGGGGCTTTCCAGAAAGCCTGGCTTACCCGCGACCCGACGGGCGAATGGAGCCGCCTGCTGCAATCCTGGCTGGGCGCGTCAGGCCCGTCTCTCCGCCATGGCGTCTGGTTTTCACCGGACGGGCAGCGCGCACTGCTGTTGGCCAAAACCCGGAGTTCGGGCTTTGAACTCGAATCTCAGGCAAAAGCGCAACAGCAGGTTCTGGACCGCGTTCAGACCCTTGCCGCATCATCCAGGATCCGCCTGAGCCTGGGTGGACCCGGCGCGATGGGAGTGGAAGCCAACACCCGAATCACCCGGGATGCCGCCCGTCTCTCAGCAATCAACAGCCTGCTGATCATGCTCCTGATTTATGCGGTTTACCGGTCCTGGCGGGTGTTGGCGCTGGGCCTGATTCCCCTGATTACCGGCGTATTGACCGGAGCGGCGGCCACCCGCCTCCTCTTTGGTGAACTGCACGGGATTACCCTGGGATTCGGGGCCACGCTGGTAGGAGTCGCCGCCGACTATCCCAATCACTTTTTCACCCACCTGCATCCCGCAGAATCGCCAGAACGGGCGATGAATCGCATCTGGCCCACCCTCAGGCTGGGTTTGCTGACCAATGTTGCCGGCTTCGCCGCCATGCTGTTTTCCGGATTTGCCGGACTCAGCCAATTGGCTGTTTTTGCCGGCACGGGCCTGCTGGCGGCCGGCCTGTCGACTCGTTGGGTGTTGCCGCCCCTGTCGGGAACGGGAGTGCGGCTGCCCCGCTGGGTAGCCGAGGGTTCCACCCTCCAGCAGGCGGACCGCTGGCTGCCGTGGGGGCGATGGCTTCCCATGGGAATCACTGTGCTGCTCTGTACGCTTTTCGTGCAGTCGGGTGCGCCCCTGTGGAACGATGATGTGGGTGCGCTTAACCCCGTACCCGCCGCAAGACAGCAGCTTGATGCATCGCTGCAAAGGGATTTCAACGTACCCGACCTCGGAAAACTCGTCGTGATCACGGCGCCGGATATCGAGTCGGCTTTGCTTGTTGCCGAATCCCTCACCCCCACCCTGGAAAAGCTTCAGCGGCAAAAAGCCATTACCGGCTTTGATCCGGCCACCCGTTATCTGCCCAGCCAAAGTCTTCAGCGTCAACGTTTAACCCTATTGCCCAGTTCGAACACGCTAGAGCAGAATTTGCAGCAGGCTGAACAAGGCTTGCCATTCAAGCCCGGAATCTTTGCTCCCTTCATCACCGGTCTCACCGGCGCTCGTGAGCGGGGTCCGCTGCAACGCAGCGACCTGGCCGGAACCCCGCTGGCCGACCGGGTCGACAGCCTGCTGGTACCCCTGCAACAGGGCTGGGCTGCCCTGATCCCGCTGTCAGGCATCACCGATGAAAGCGCGATCATCGAGCAGCTCAAACCCTTCCATGACGCAGGAGTCCAGTTTGTCGACCTCCGGGAGGAATCCACGCGGCTCATGCGAAATTACCGCCAGGAAGCACTGCGCCTGCTGGCCTACAGCCTGATAGTCATTGGCGGATTGCTGATCCTGGGTTCAGGAAGCGTAAGGGATGCGCAGCGGGTATTTTTTCCCGTGCTTGCCGCCAGCCTCTGTACGGCGCTCATCATGGCTGTACTGTTTCATGGCCTGAATCTCTACCATCTGGTTTCACTGTTGCTGGTCACCGGACTCAGCCTGGATCAGGCCCTGTTCTTCAACCGGGACGCCGCTGATCCGGAGGAAAGACGGCGCACCCTGCTCTCGCTCCTGGTTTGCAGCGCCAGCGCCGTGCTGGCGTTTGGCACACTCGCCTTTTCCGGGGTCAACATTCTCCGCGCCATGGGTACCACGGTCGCGGTCGGCGCTGTGCTGGCCATCGGTTTTGCCGCGTTGCTGGCACCAAGACCCCTGACTCCGCGATAATCCACGGCCTATGCTGTCAACCACTCAACCCGGCACCCCGGCCAACGGCATTGGGGCCGTGCCGCCCATCTCTCCGATCATCCTCAGCGCTTACACCCTGACCAATGCCCTGGGTGCCGGCCGGGAGGCCACGCTCTCCGGTCTTCGTGCAGAAGCCTCAGGTCTCAGACCCTGCGACTTTCCCGGTGTCGACCTGCCCACCTGGACAGGCCGGGTCAGCGGCCTGGAACTGGAATCGGCGTCGCTGCCGCCGGCACTCAAGGCGTTTGAATGCCGCAATCACCGGCTTGCGTTAATGGCGCTACAGCAGGATGGATTCATGAACGCCGTGACCAGGGCCATCCGGCACCATGGCACCGGGCGGGTCGCTGTCATCATCGGCACCAGCACCTCCGGGATTCTGGAAACCGAACTGGCATACCGTGCCCGGGACCCTTTGACAGGAAAACTGCCGGGTGATTTTCGCTACCGGCACACCCAAAACACCTTTGCCCCCGCCGATTTTGTCCGCACCGTGCTGGGGCTCACCGGACCAGCACTCACTCTTTCGACGGCCTGTTCCTCCAGCGCCAAGGTGTTTGCCAGCGCGGCACGAATGCTGGCGGCCCGCTGGTGTGATGCGGCGGTCATTGGCGGTGTCGACAGCCTGTGCAACACCACGCTCTACGGATTCAGCTCGCTGGAACTGATCTCCGATGAACCCTGCCGCCCGGCGGATCGTGACCGCAAAGGAATATCCATCGGCGAGGCGGCCGGATTTGCGCTGCTGGAGCGGGCCACCCCCGGTGACGGGCGTCTTGCCCTTCTGGGTTACGGGGAAAGCGCGGATGCCTACCACATGTCCTCCCCGCATCCCGAAGGGCTCGGTGCCGCCGCTGCCATGAATCAATGTCTGGCACGCGCCGGGCTGGAGCCGGGTGCCATCGACTTCACCCTGCTGCACGGAACCGCCACACGGTCCAACGACAGCGCCGAAGATAATGCCCTGGTCAGCGTACTGGGCGAACAGGCGCGCTGCGCGTCCATCAAGGGCTGGATCGGCCATACGCTGGGGGCTGCCGGTATCATGAACGCCCTGATCGCCAGTATCTGTCTGGAAGAAAGCTTCACGCCGTCCAGCCTCCAGACCCGGATCGTTGACCCGGATTTCAACAGCCAAATCATGCTGCAAACCGAATCGCGCCGCCTCGGTGCCGTTCTCAGCAACGCGTTTGGTTTCGGCGGCAGTAATGCGAGCCTGCTGCTGGGATGGGCCGGGGGAGATCGGCGATGAGTCCGGTGCTTATCTCAGGCATCGGCCTGTTAGGCCCCGGACTCCCGGGGTGGCCAGCCAGCCAGGCAATCCTGACCGGGGCTGTTCCCCATGTTCCTGCTGAACTCTCCACGTCCGCCGGCACCTGCCTGCGTGCCGCCGAACGGCGCAGAGCCACGGCGGTCACCCGGCTGGCACTGGATGTCGCCAGCGAGGCGCTGGGAGCATCCCCGCCAGTGACCGTCACATCGATCTTCACCTCCTCCGGGGGTGAGGTCGAAGTGATTCACGGTATCTTCGACCAATTGGCGGGAGAGGATCGGCGTCTGTCACCAACAGCCTTTCATAATTCGGTGCATAACGCGGCAGCGGGTTACTGGA
>SXQV01000038.1 GCA_005792805.1 Methylococcaceae bacterium
ATCCACAACACGGCAACCAAAAACGAACGGCATTGCTTTTCGCAGCGAACACGAACATGTTTGTGGGTTGCCAGAATGGGGTAAATCATTCCCCATTCCTCGTCACTAATTTCCAATCGATTAGCCATCTGCAAAATGGGCGAACTTTCGCGAATCCCGCCGGCTAATGTCAACAGAACCTAGGGTCGACCGGCACATCGTTGATGGCGTTCACGATGAAGTTTCCCTGATGGATATGGAAGGGATGATTCGCCTGCTTCGTGTTGGGTGCCGTGCCGGTCGTCACGTTGACCAGAGTCCACTCTTCCACCGTGCCGATCTGTAATTGCGGCATGGTGGCTGACCCAAACGGCTGGCCATTGATCAGAAAGCCATCCGGATTCTGTTTGGCACCGCTGGGCTTGATGGAGAATTCAAAACGACGTCTTTTGTCTACGGGAGCATTAAATAGCGAATAATCGGGGGTATCCGCGACAAAGGTAGGCACCGCCCGGTGTTCCGGTTTACCACTGACCTCCAGCGTCGCCAGAATGATGAAGCCCTGCTGGTTGTTGGTGTCGACGAGGTAGTCATTGTCGCCACCCCACCCATCGATCAGATAGTAGATGCCGGGCTCACTAGGGGCGGTAACCGCCATGGTCAGCCGGTTGCCCGACATGATGAGCGTATTGGCTACGCGATCCTGCATGCGGGAGGGATCGGCCGACAGCGGGATAGCCAGAGGTTTCGATCCAGATGCGTTTCCATCCAGCGTTAACAGAGTAGCCTGCCAGGCCTGTTGCAACTGGCCATCGGTGATGGCCAGGTTATAACCACCGAAGGCACCGGTGGCTGCCAAATTCCAGACTTGGGTTTCGCCGGGCCGCAAGCGAAGGACCGGGTTAAGCTGACCATTGACGCGTTTTTGCCAATTTGCCTGGATCTTGCCTGCCCCCAGATTCTGGGTGACCGAGCCCGTTCCGCCATAGGGCAATAAGCGGGTCAGCCCGGTGGGTTCAGCCAGGTGCCCGGCTTCATCGGTCTTCTGTAAATTTACCTCCGAGAGGGCCAGATACAGCTGCTTCAATGCCCGTGGCCCGCCTGGCTTGTAGCGTGGCCACGGATCCAGCGGATCCCCGACGGTGATAAAACCGGCAAGCCCGCCATAGACCTGCGGATTGGTCTGTTCGTGGTGATGAACGTGATACCAGTTGATCCCGGATGGCTGGTCGTCGGGTAGCGGAATTCGCACCCGCATGGCGTTGGATGTGCCGGTGGCATCATTGATGGTCGGATAAATATTGTCGGCCATCGACAGCGGGCTCACATGGAAGCCGTGTGTGTGAAAATTGGTTTCGTAGAGACTGTCCGAGGGGACTCCGATGTTTTCCGCCAGCCGATTCGTGATATCGACGTCCAGCTTCTGGCCCGGTTTGAGTGCCAGCATGGGAGCGGGATAAGCCGCCGCGTAGTCCTTCCCATAGGCACTGAAACGATAGGCGTAAGGCGATGTGAAGGTCTGCACGCCAGGAGGGGTTGATTGGCTCTGCGAAACATTGGGAAAGGGTGTCCTGGAGGCGTATACCGTTTCATCGCCGTATGACAGAGGACTCCCGGAAAAGCCGGCGGAGACCATATCCGCCTTGGCTCTCAACGTACCCCCTTTGCCGTGGATCACCGGGGTTTCCCGTAAGGGCTGTCCGCTGATGAGGTTTTGGGACCCTTGCAAATAGAGGTTAGGGGCAAGTGCCTCTGCCCAGGCGGTCTGGCCGTCGGCAAGCAATATCATGCCCGCCAGCAGGCCCCATCTTCCAACAGAGTTTATAGGCCATTCGTGCTGGCGGACGAGATATTCCAGAACCATGATCCTCTCCTGAAGTGTGAAGTGGGTTGAGCGCAAACCAGAGCCTAACCCTGAACGCGACGAACCCGGTTCTACGCCGATCTACCCTGTTTAGCAACGGATTTCTATGCTGCAAACGGCATCTGCGCCTTTTTGATTAGGCTCAGACCAGCAATGGCCGGATGGACTGCCGATACCGAAACAGATTGTCCGGATCGACGACCGTCTTGATGGTCCTTAGTCGCGGCAGGTTCTCCCCGTAATAAGCCTCCCCCCAATCCTTGAGATTTGGATCCGGGAAGTTCTGGAAAGCACCACCACCGCATAAGGGCGTGATTACGTCATAAAACCGATTTTGCCAGCGATGGCCGCGATCCCGAGAGGCTGCCGTCTGACCGGGAGACCAAACTATTTCGATGGAGGCGAGCCATTGGCTTTGACGATGAACGAAGGCCGTTTCGGTTGGGCTGAGCGCCTGAGTCGCACCCCCTGTCTGGAAGAATTTGATGTTACCGGCACCCTGTGCATTTGGCCAACGCGGTAGCCAGTTACGGATTTCCGTGATTATGGCGGGGGTCATGGGGCCATTGATGAAACGTGATCGCTCTTGATAATAACCGGGTCTGCCAGCTTCTTCGAGAAAGGTGGAAGCGCTCCAATAGGCCATTTCTTGAATGACACTGCTACTGGGCCTGGTTATGTCGTTGATCGGTGCCAGGATTTCATCCAGCACCGGGACAGCCCCAATGAATTGGCCGATAACCTCGACGTTGATAGGCGTTGGCTGGCCGGGCAAGGGTAGGCCCGGCATCAGACTGATTCTGGAGCCCATGGTATTCGGAGCATTCTCAAAATTCAGGAAGAGCGCGGCTAAAAATTCATCGGTGACATTTTCCCAGTTGATCTGAAACTCGACCGACCGATCAACCGGGAAGGTTTCCAGAGTGAATGACGTATTGATGCCAAAATTACCACCCGCCCCACCCCGGCAGGCCCAAAACAGATCCGGATTTTGAGTGGCGCTGGCCGTGACAATCTCGCCGCTGGCCAAAACCAGCTCGGTCTCGACCAGCTTGTCACTCGCAATTCCATTGCGACGCATGTCAAATCCGACACCGCCCCCAAGCAGGAAGCCGCCCGCCCCGACAGTAGGGCAGCGGCCGTGCGTGATGGAGCGGCCAACTGACTGCAATGCCGAATAGACCGAACCATTGCGGATACCGCCGCCAACGGTGACGGTGCGGGCCGCCGTATCGTAATGAGCCGTGTTGAACGACATGAGGTTGATCATCAACCCTTCCGTACAGGAATAACCGGCATAGGAGTGGCCCCCGCCCCGTGTGGTCAAGGGGACGCCATGACGGCTGGCCCAGCGCAGGCAAGCGGCAATATCGGTCGCATTGGCACACAGCGCAATCCCTCCGGGCTTGATGTTCCGGTATCGCAGGTTGTTAGGTAGTGCCAGGTTGGCAAACCCCGCCTGGCCAGGCCGCAGCAAAGTGCCCCGCAACTGCCGGCCCAGTTGACGCCATGCGCTGGGCGACAATATGGCCTCACCCACACCCGCTGGTGCGGTGACCTCCGAACGGGCCAGGCTTGGAAAATCAAGAAGTGCGCCTCCAGCCAGGGCTGCGCTTACCCCTAAAAAATGCCGCCGGCCAAACGACAATGTTTTCTGTTCCGACATGCTCCACCTCCGGAGATAGGTTATAACCAAAACGGCACATCCCCCGGTTCTGCCGGGGGAGACAGCAATCGTTTGACATATCAGGGCATCCCACCCAGGAAACTCACGCGTTGTGAGCCGCCGCCATGCACAAAACCGGGGAGCATCCCGATGGGCGGGGCGGAGAGCCTAAGCCAGTCCGGATGGGAGTGCAAATATATGCTGTTGCCTAATAGCATTCCGAGCGAAAAACATAGTCAAGCCTTATGTTCACTGTTCGACGCCGAAAAGATGCGGGGATTTTAGCGTTGGTGGATTTGCCAAATTGCCGGCTCAAACCGCGACATCCGCTGCGATGTGCGGATGCGGGTCATAGCTCAGTAGATCAAAGTCATCGATGGTGTAGCTGAACAGACTGTCCGGCTTTCGGCGAATGAGCAGCCGGGGCATTGGCCGTGGCTCCCGTGCGATTTGGGTGCGTGCCTGTTCCTGATGATTGAGGTACAGGTGTACGTCGCCGCCAAACCAGACAATTTCTCCGGGTTCGTAGCCGCACTGTTGGGCTAGCAGGTGTGTGAGCAGGGCGAGATTGGCTATGTTCCAGCCCAGCCCAAGGTAGGCATCGGCTGAACGCTGCATGAGTGCGGCGGAGAGCTTGCCGGTTTCGCTGGAAACGAAAAACTGATACGTCTTGTGGCAGGGGGGTAAGGCCATGGCATCGAGGTCGCCGACGTTCCAGCCCTCAAACAGCAGACGACGGGACGCGGGGTTCTGTTTGAGTCCGTCGATGAGTTCTGCGATCTGGTCAATCTCACGCCCATCCGCCGCTTTCCACCGGCGCCACTGCCAGCCATAGACTGGACCCAGGTCGCCCCAGGTGGCGGCAAATTCTGGATCGTCGAGGATACGGTCTTCAAAGTCTTTCTGGCTGATGAATTCTCCGGTGGTTTTGCGGTAGTGCTGCAATGGCCAGTCGGTCCAGATGCGAACATTCTGCGCCAGCAGGTCGCGGATATTGCGTCCACCGGACAGCATCCACAGCATTTCCTTGAAGGCGGTCTTCCAGAAGATTCTTTTGGTAGTGAATACTGGAAATCCCTCTGCGAGATCGAACCGGAGGGTGTGCCCAAAAATCGCACGTGTACCCACGCCGGTGCGATCCTGCCGGAGATCGCCCCTGGTTAGTAATGTGTCCAGTAGATCCAGATACTGCTGTTCAGGGTGATGCCGCACCACCTATGACTCCCTGGCTGGGGTGTCATGGTGTAGGTAGGCGCGAAGCAGAATGTAAGCGCCGATCAGAATCATGGGGAATGTCAGCACCATGCCCATGGTCACCCAGCCAAACGCGAGATAGCCGATATGTGCGTCGGGTAAGCGGACAAATTCGACCGCGAAACGGAAAATGCCGTACATCAGAATAAACAGGCCGCTGACGGCAGTTTTTGGAGGATTCTGCCGACGGTACCACTGCAGAATGATGAACAGGACAATCCCTTCCAGCAAAGCTTCATAAAGCTGGGAGGGGTGACGGGGTTCCGGTCCTCCGGTGGGAAAAATCATGCCCCAAGGCACATCGGTCGGCTTACCCCACAGTTCACCATTTATGAAATTACCAATGCGACCGGTAAACAATCCCAAAGGCACATAGGGCCCAATGAAGTCCGTCACATCCGAGAATCGAGCACCGGCCTGGCGGGTGAATACCCACATTCCGGCAAAGGCACCCAACATGCCGCCGTGAAACGACATGCCTCCCTCCCACACCCGAATGATCATCATCGGGTCATTGAGAAAGGCGGAAAAATTGTAGAAAAGGATGTAACCCAGCCGGCCACCTAGCATGAGCCCAATCGCACAATAGAAAATCAGGTCCTCGATCTGATTGGCTGTCCAGGGGAAGTTCGGCTCCTTGGCGCGTTGGCGCGCCATGATCCAGGCAGC
>SXQV01000039.1 GCA_005792805.1 Methylococcaceae bacterium
GCCGCTGGTCGAAGGCTGCACCGTCAGCACCAAGTACGGTATGGTCAAGACCGACCATATCCTCTTCATTGCTTCTGGTGCTTTTCATCTCTCCAAGCCGTCCGACCTGATTCCCGAAATGCAGGGCCGGTTCCCGATCCGCGTGGAGCTGAATGCACTGGAAGCCGGCGACTTCATCCGCATTCTGACGGAACCGGATGCTTCGCTCACCGAGCAATACGCGGCCTTGTTGAAGACCGAGGGTGTGGATCTGAGCTTTGCCCCGGAAGGGATTGCCCGTATCGCCGAAATCAGCTGGGAAGTGAACGAGCGGACCGAAAACATTGGTGCCCGCCGTTTGCATACGGTGCTGGAGCGGCTGCTGGAAACGATCTCTTACGACGCACCGGATAAAGCAGGTGAAACTGTCACGGTGGACGCGGCCTATGTCGATCGCCAGTTAGGCGAAGTGGCCCGGGACGAAGACCTGAGCCGTTATATCCTCTGAGGCGGCACCCACCATGACTGCCGTCAATCCGACCGAAATAACGCTCCACCAGAAGTCCCGTGTACTGGACATCGCCTTTGAAGACGGCCATCGCTTCGAGTTGCCATTCGAGCTGTTGCGCGTCTACTCCCCTTCGGCGGAGGTCCGTGGGCATGGCCCCGGTCAGGAAGTTTTACAGGTCGGCAAGCAAGCGGTGGGGATCACTGAGGTGCGCCCCGTCGGCAACTACGGCATCTGCCCCACTTTTAGCGATGGCCACAATACCGGCATCTACACCTGGGAATTCCTTTATGAGCTTGGCTCCAGACGCCAGACTCTCTGGGACGAATACCTGGACCGGCTGAAACAGGCCGGTCAGCCTCGAACCGATTGATACAGACAAACCCGCTCAACCCATGAGCCTGAATTCGCTATAACGAGACCAATCATGACTGATCAAACCACTCATTTTGGCTTTCGGCAGGTGCCCGAAGGCGACAAGGCCCGGATGGTCAAGTCGGTATTCGACTCCGTGGCCGGCAAATACGACCTGATGAACGACCTGATGTCCCTGGGCATCCATCGCATCTGGAAGCGGATCGCGCTACAGCTGAGCCATGTCCGTTATGGTGAAAAAGTCCTGGACCTGGCCGGTGGCACGGGCGACATGACGGCGCTGTTCCGCGACCGGGTCGGCGAGAAAGGACAGGTCGTGCTGTCGGACATCAATGCCGAAATGCTTACCCGTGGCCGCGACCGGCTGCTGGACGAGGGCATCACCAGCGGGGTTGAATTTGCCCAGATCGACGCGGAAAAACTTCCGTTTCCGGACAATTCCTTCGACTGCGTCTGCATTGCCTTTGGCTTGCGTAACGTGACACACAAGGACGAAGCGCTGAAATCCATGTACCGGGTGCTGAAACCCGGCGGCCGGCTGATTGTGCTGGAGTTTTCCGAGGTCCAGGGTGCCGTGTTCAAGAAAACCTATGATCTCTATTCCTTCAGGCTGCTGCCACTGATGGGCAAGCTGGTTGCAAACGATGAGGAAAGTTACCGCTATCTGGCGGAAAGCATTCGCATGCATCCAAATCAGGAAACCCTGAAACAGATGATGCAGGACGCGGGGTTCAGCCGCTGTGAATTTTTCAACCTGACCCATGGCGTGGTGGCCGTCCACCGAGGCTACAAGGTTTGAGCGTGGCAGAGAGCAACCTGCTCACGGCCAGCATCACCGCCAGTGTGCTGCGCACGCTGGCCCGTCATCATCTGGGAGAGTCGCCCGAGGGTATGGCCGCCTTGCGAGGTTTGGCTGGTCAGGTGATTGCACTGCGGCTGGAGCCGTTCGGCAGGGTGATTTTCCTGTGCCCGACCCATGAGGACATTCAGGTTTTTACTGAGATCAGTGGAAAGCCCGATGTCACCATTGCCGGCAATCTGGCCGCTTTCACCAAAGCAGGACTGGGCAACGACTCTCAGAAAAGCCTGAAGTCCAGCGGCTTAAGCATCAGCGGCAATGCCGAGTCGGCACGCCAGTTTCAGACCCTCAGCAAAGCCCTGCACATTGACTGGGCACGACTTTTCTCGCGCTTCCTGGGCGCGCGACTGGCAGACTCTGTGCTTTCGGTGACGGATGCCGGAAAGAACTGGGTTCGCGAAGCCCTGACCGCATGGCAGTCCGATGCCTCCGAATACCTTCGTGAGGAAGCCCGATGGTTACCCGATCAAACACAAACTGATGCCTTCTTTGCCGAAGTCGATCAGTTGCGTTCGGATATGGATCGATTGAACGCACGCATCAGCCGACTCACCTCGACCCTGCATCAACCCAAACTCCCCTCTCCCAGCGACAACCCCTCGTGATTCGTCCTGCTACCCTGAGACGACTGCGCCACATACGGCGTGTCCTGCTGCGACATGGCCTTAACGAACTGATTGACTTCGATCAGCTGTCCGGCCCGCTGCGGTACCTTTTGAAGCTTGGCACCGCTACAGTGACCGTCACGGAAGCCAGCCGTGCGCCTCGTGGCGCACGCATTCGCGGGACGCTGGAAGATCTGGGACCCATCTTCGTCAAATTCGGCCAAACGCTATCGACCCGGCGCGACCTGTTGCCGGATGACATCGCCGAAGAGCTGGTCAAGCTCCAGGATCGTGTTCCACCGTTCCCTGGCAGCGAAGCGCGTCACATGGTCGAACATGCCCTGGGCAAGCCGGTTTCGGAATTATTTTCCAAATTTGACGAAACACCACTGGCCTCTGCTTCAGTGGCTCAGGTGCATACCGCCGAGTTGCACAGTGGCGAGGCCGTAGTCGTCAAGGTGCTGCGTCCCGGCATAGAGGAGCAGATTCGTACCGATCTTGACCTGCTGTTCGAGCTGGCCCGTTTGGTGGACCGGTTCTGGAAAGGTGCCAAACGCCTGCGGCCTGCCGAGGTCGTCGCCGAATTTGAAAAAACCATCCTCGATGAACTGGACCTGGTGCGGGAAGCCGCCAATGCGGCGGAAATTCGCCGCCGGTTTGAGAATTCGGAAATGCTTTACATCCCTAAAGTGTATTTCGACTACACGCGGCGCGATGTCATGGTGATGGAGCGCATTTCCGGCATTCCAATTGGCGATGTCGATCAGTTAAGGCGTGAGGGCGTCAATCTTAAAACCCTGGCTGAACGCGGCGTCGAGATCTTTTTCACCCAAGTACTCCGCGACAGCCTGTTTCATGCCGACATGCACCCCGGCAATATTTTTGCCACGAAAGACGCGCGCTATATCGCCGTGGATTTCGGGATTGTTGGCAGCATCTCGCACGAGGACAAGCATTACATCGCGGAGAATTTCCGGGCATTTTTCAACCGCGATTACCGTCGTGTCGCAGAGATGCACATCGAATCGGGCTGGGTACCGCACGATACCCGGGTCATGGAGTTCGAAGCGGCTATCCGTGCCGTTTGTGAACCCATTTTCAATAAGCCGCTCAAGGATATTTCCTACGGACACCTTCTGCTGCGGCTGTTCCAGGTGGCCCGACGATTTGACATGGAAGTTCAACCACAACTGGTACTGCTACAAAAAACGCTGCTCAATATCGAAGGCCTCGGCCGCGACCTGTATCCGTAGCTCGATCTCTGGCAGACCGCCAAACCCTTCCTCGAACGCTGGTTCAGGGACGAACTGGGACCTGCGGCCAGCCTGAACAAGCTGCGCGCGGAACTGCCACAATGGGCACAACATTGGCCGGATGCGCCCATGCTCGCGCACCGCGTCTTAAGTGATACCGCTAATGGCAAACTGACTGTGAATTTCCAGTCGCGAGAACTGGATGCCCTGCGAAGAGATCTGGCGCTCAATCAACGTCGAGTACTGATGGGGGTCACCGGCGGGTCACTGCTGATTTGCGGTACGCTGCTGCTGGCGGCGGGCGTCCTGCCTATTTTGGCTTCACTCTCCGCCCTCACGGGCTCGATCCTGTTGGGAATCGCCTGGATGGGTGCCTAGCTGCGGCCAGGCACCCATCGATCAGGACTGATCGCTAATCCGCTTTTCAGGCTCTTGTCGGGATTCCGTCACAAAAGGAGCCTTCCCGGTTTACTTCAGACTCCGCCGCCTGTAATTTTGGCTTTCAGACGGTTCACAAGACCCCGCTCAATGAGCGGACTAGAGCACGATCTTGTGTCCGGCAAGAACCTGACAACCCGACGAATAACCATGCCGCAGACCAGCTGCTCTGGTGATTGCCGACGGCAAGTGGGCTCCCGGCCAAAAACAGGATTTTCGCTACCATTCCACGCTTATCCTGTCCAGCCTAAAAAAAAGTCAAGGAAGATACTTGAACATGATTGTTAACCCACATAGAATGAACCCCGCGATTCAGGACAGGGTGCCTTGGCACCCATCTGGTCACGATCGGTAACCTTGGTTACTCAATAAAGGGCGATTGGCCAGCGAGCCCTCGGGGCCAATCGGACAATAATCAGTAAAGTTTGTTGAGGTAAATAACAATGGAACAAGAAAAAGATAACTTCTGGCTGTACATTGGCGCTCTGATCGTTGCCGTAATCATCGGCGTGTTCCTGCTGAAGAGCCGTGAAATGGAAAGTGCCGGTTTCTCTTCGGGTTACCAGGAGAACCGTGGCTCTGTTGAAAAGCAGATTCAAAATTCAAAAGCCAAGTAAAAATGGGTGCCCTTCACTTCCTTGTGACCTGAAGGGCCTCGACCGAATAATAAAAATTATATTTCAGGCTTCGGCCAACTCCTGAACCTTGTTGCAAAACGGCTCACCCCCCCCCCGGGTCGTTGAGGTGAAAGCCGCAAGCAACAAGGTTTTTTGCTGTCTATGCTTTTGTCCATGAGCAGCCCGCACCGGCAAAGAGTGAGCTACTCTGGTCAGACAGCTGCCAGACGCAGACCTTACTTCGTGGAAGAAAGGCCTCAATAGGGATAGCGGCCATACAATCGGATGGACTCCGCCAATTGCGACGTGCTCGACTCCGCAATCTGATCCCAGCTAAATCGCCAGCGCCAGTTCCCTTCCGTAGTGCCCGGTGTATTCATCCTGTGACCCTTGCCCAAAGCCAGCAGATCCTGCATCGGCAAAATGGCCAGCTTGGCAACCGAGGCCAGCGCGCTCTGAATGAGTGCATCAGGCATCCTCGCAGCGGGATTACCCAAATAACGGTAGACATGCATTCGCTGCTCCGGCGACTGCTCCTCAAACCACGACACGGTGGTGTCGTTGTCATGTGTCCCTGTATACACCACATTATTGGGCGTGTGATTGTGCGGCAGATAAGGGTTGTCAGGGCCGCCGTCGAAAGCAAACTGCAAGATCAGCATGCCCGGTATATTGAAACGCTCTCTGAGATCTTCCACTTCTGGCGTGATGATTCCCAAATTCTCAGCAATCAGGGGCAACCGGCCCGATTCAACTGAATTGAACAGCGTGGAAAGCAACGCTTCACCCGGCGCCTTGACCCAGTGGCCCTCCATCGCCGTAGCTGACTCAGCGGGGATCTCCCAAAAAGCTTCAAACCCTCTGAAATGATCGATACGGACCCAGTCGTAAAGCGAAAGCTGGCCTCTGAAACGTTCCAGCCACCACTCAAAACCATTGGCCTGCATCCGGTCCCACCGATAATGCGGATTACCCCAGCGCTGTCCGGTCGAGGAGAAATAGTCAGGGGGGACCCCGGCTACGACGCGAGGTTGGCCCTCGGGGGTAAGATCAAAATCCGCCTGCCGCGCCCAGACATCCGCACTGTCACCGGCCACGAAAATCGGAATATCACCAAACAGCAACACGCCGCGACCATTGGCATAAGCCCGAAGTGCGTGCCATTGATGGAAAAACACGAACTGCTCGAAATTCACCTGCTCCACCCGGGGAGCCAGCCTCTTTCTGGCCGCACTCAGTGCCGATACCTGGCGATCGCGCAACCCGGCGGGCCAGTCCTGCCAGCCCAAGCCACCCAACTCACCCCGAATGGCCATGAATAGGGAAAAGTCCCCCAGCCACGCTTGATGCCGATGAATGAAATCCCGGTACTCCGAGGAGTTGACGGCACCGGATTGGGTGAATCCGGCATAGGCCAAACCAAGACAATGGGTTCGGTAATCGGGTGACGCATCCTCGCACCGGTCCCTCGCCTGAGGATTCAGCCAACCTCGCTCGACCAGCCAGTCGAGATTGATCATTAACGGATTCCCGGCATGCGCCGAGAGGCACTGGTAAGGCGACCCGTCGGAATGGGTGGGATTCACGGGCAAAGTCTGCCAGACACTAATCCCGCTGCTCACGAGAAAGTCGACGAAACGGTAGGCATCCTGCCCGAGATCGCCATTACCAAAGCCACCCGGCAAGGAAGTGATGTGCAGCAGGATACCCGCGCGACGACGATCAAGAATGCTATGCGCCTGCATTACGCCGAACTCTCCGCGAATCAGTGAGGATTGCGCCGAACGAAACGGGCAACCGAAGGGACCAAAAGATAGGCTGTCAAGACATCCTGTCGAGCTATGTAACTGAATGCTAAGGCATCCGTTTTGTCAGATCAAACCGGTCACAACATACCCGCAACAGACCGGGACTCTTTGCGGGCCGATCAGCGAGCAAAATGCAGGCGCTGGCCCAAGTCATCCGGGGTGACCAGGACGACACCGCCGGGACTCACATGGAAGCGCTTGCGGTCTTCTTCAAGATTTTCGCCGATAACCGTATTGGGCGGGATATGGCAGCCTCGATCAATCACCGCTCTGGTGATCTTGCAGTGCCGTCCGATATTCACTTCCGGCAACACTACCGAATCCTTCACGCTGGAGTAAGAATTCACGCGAACATTGCTGAAGAGCAAGGAACTACAGACTTCGGAACCGGAAATAATGCAGCCACCTGAAACCATCGAATCAACCGCCATTCCACGGCGATCATCGTCATCGAAGATAAACTTGGCCGGTGGCGTTTGGGCCTGATACGTCCAGATAGGCCACTCCCGATCATAGAGATTCAGTTCTGGATCAACCCCGATCAACTCCATGTTCGCTGCCCAATAGGAGTCGACCGTCCCGACGTCACGCCAGTATGCCTGGACACCACTCTGGGCATCACGGAAGGGGTAGGCAAACACCCGGCTGTTATTGATCACGCTAGGAATGATGTCATGGCCGAAATCATGACTGGATGCCGAGTTATCCGCATCCTTGATCAACTGCTCGAACAGGAAAGCCGTACTGAATATATAGATACCCATGGAAGCCAGGGCATAACCCGGACGATTGGGCATGGGAGGCGGCTCGGCCGGCTTCTCGACAAAATCGATTACCCGCTTCGCATCATCCACATGCATGACGCCAAAGCCCTTGGCTTCATCCAGAGGAACCTCGATACAGCCGATGGTCAAATCCGCTTCGCGCTCCACGTGATAGGCAAGCATCAAGCCGTAATCCATCTTGTAAACATGATCGCCAGCAAGGACGACGATGTATTCGGGATCGCGCTGCCGGAGAATATCGAGATTCTGGTAAACCGCATCGGCAGTTCCGGCATACCATCGCTCCTGCATACGCTGCTGCGCTGGCATGACATCGACAAATTCGCCTAGCTCACCGCGCAGAAATCCCCAGCCCTGCTGGATGTGACGGATCAGTGAATCGGCCTTGTACTGGGTCAATACACCAATCTGGCGAATGCCGGAGTTGAGGCAATTGGATAGCGGAAAATCGATGATGCGGAATTTGCCGCCAAAGGGGACTGCCGGCTTGGCACGCCACTCCGTCAAGGAATGCAGCCGACTACCTCGCCCCCCCGCTAGCACCAGCGCCAGGGTCTGCCGGGTCAGGCGGCTGACAAATCGGGTCTTGTGCATGGACTCTGGCATGGTGTTCACTCCGGGTGTTAAGACATCACGGGCAATAGCGACGGAGATTTGTTAAGATTCGGCCTCGATTTTGGGCGTCCGCAGCGTCGACATTCTACTACCAGAGGCCTCTCAAAGTGAACTCGAACGACACGCATCATGTACCCGGCAAGATCGGGGAGGGCCTGAACCCGGAGCTCCAGCGCCTGCTGGAGGCACGCCACCACGACCCCTTCGCTGTCCTTGGGCGGCATCCCACGAATGGCGTCGAGATTTTCAGAGCCTTCCTGCCCCACGCCGAAGCCGCCAGAATCGAATCCGATGGCCCACAAATGCAGCGCATTCCGGGTACGGATCTCTTCGAGTGCCGCGTCGAGCACGGCAACAACATCCCGCAGCATTACTCGATTTACTGGCAGGACAAGTCCGGACGAACGGGCAACCACGTAGACCCTTATACCTTTGCAGCACAGCTCCCCGACTTCGATCTCTACCTTTTTGGCGAGGGCAAGCATCACCATATTTACCGTACTCTCGGCGCTCATCTGCACACCGTGGACGGTGTGGAAGGCGTACTGTTCGCGACCTGGGCACCTAATGCGGAGCGTGTCAGTGTGGTCGGCGACTTCAACGCATGGGATGGCCGGACCCATGGCATGCGCTCAAGAGGTGGCAGCGGTGTGTGGGAGCTCTTTATTCCAGGGTTGCACGCCGGGTGTTTGTACAAGTTTGAGATTCGCAACCGCCAACAGAACACCATTCTTCTGAAAACCGATCCCTATGGCCAGCGCTTCGAACTACGGCCGGGCACAGCCTCCATCGTAGTTAACCATGACCGCTACAATTGGTCTGACGCGGAATGGTTAAAGGCGCGCGCTAGCCGCGAGTGGCTCCATGAGCCCATGTCTGTCTACGAGGTACATCTAGGTTCATGGCGTCTCGACAAGCAGGGGCACTTCCTGAACTACCGGACGTTGGCCGAGTCGCTGGTGGAATACATCAAGCCTCTGGGATTTACCCATATTGAGCTACTCCCCATTACAGAACACCCCTTTGACGGCTCATGGGGTTATCAGACCACCGGCTACTTCGCCCCCACTAGCCGCTTTGGCTCTCCGGATGATTTCCGCTGGTTTGTCGATTATTGCCATCAACACGGCATCGGCATCATCCTCGACTGGGTTCCCGCCCATTTCCCCAAGGATGCCCATGGCCTCGCCTGGTTTGACGGAACACCGCTTTACGAGCATGAAGATCCCCGCCTGGGCGAGCATCGCGACTGGGGCACACTCATCTACAACTATGGCCGCAATGAAGTCCGCAACTTCCTGATCGGTAGCGCTATTTACTGGCTGGAGGAATTCCACCTGGACGGTCTTCGAGTCGATGCTGTGGCTTCCATGCTGTACCTCGACTATTCCCGCGAGGCGGGCGACTGGATTCCCAACAAGTATGGCGGCAACGAAAATCTGGAAGCCATCGCATTTTTGCGCGAACTGAACACCGCCACTCATCAGCAATGCCCCGGCACCCTGGTTATGGCCGAGGAGTCCAC
>SXQV01000040.1 GCA_005792805.1 Methylococcaceae bacterium
ACCGTCCCCTGCGCCTGCAACACGCGGGGGCTCGCGTAATTTTCGGAGGCGATCAGTTCGATATGATCTTCTTGGCGCTGCTCCTCACCCCGGATCGCGCACCAAAGTTCATCATCAAAACCGGCGATTTCCATACCTTTGCTGAACATAGACCGAACCTTTATGTGTGAATGAGGGTAAGAGCCGACTGGAGCAAGCCCTTATGCCGCGCCATCTGGGAGACCGCGATTTATAGCAGAAAAGCCGCCGGTTTACACGGGCGCGGAACACCAGAGGCGAGTACAGGCAATAACCTAAGAAGCCCCCACCAGACCAATGATAGTGTCCTTCAGCTCCCGCATTTCAGCCTCGTCGCCGAGTGGTTGATTATTCTGGCCGGTGAGATAAAAAATGTCCTCCGCCCGACTCCCAATGGTGGAAATTCGGGCATTGAACAGACGCGCGCCACACAAGGAAAAGGCCCGTCCCACCTTGGAAAGCAGTCCAGGCCGATCCGTCGCAATCAGCTCCAGCACGGTGTAGCGCTGCTGGGCGTCCTCGTGGAAATACACCTGCGTGGGCACATTGAAATGCCGGATTTGTCGGGACTCACGGCGTTGAACCTTAAAGGGTGCCAGGGCGCTCCCTGTCAGGCACTCCCTGAGCTTTACACAAATTTGAACCTGCCGAAGGGAATCCCTGATCGGTTCGCCGGTCTGCTCCAGCACATGGTAGCTATGAAGAACATGCCCCTCATTCCCGGTAATAATCCGAGCATCGAATACCGTCAGGTTGAGTTGATCCAGGACCGCCGTCGCGTAGGCGAAGATAAAATCCTGCTGACGGGCATAAATGAACACCTCCGCGCTGCCACGCTGGCTGACGGGCCGCAGAAGAATCAGAGGTAAATCATCGGCCTTTACATTGATGAGTGCGATGGTGTGCCAGGCCGCCTCTTCCGGGTGGTAACGCAGAAAATACTCATCATTGAGTAGCGTATCCCAGACACGATCAATCATGGAATCGCTGACGCCCAACTGCTGTAACAGGACTCGACTTTCCAGCTTTACGGCCTCGACTTTCTCGGCCTGCTCTAACGGTTTGGCGAGACCTCGACGGAACACCCAGCGGGTTTGCAGATAGAGCTCCCGCAGCAAGGCATCTTTCCAGGAATTCCACAAGCTGGGGTTAGTTGCCCGAATATCCGCAACGGTCAGCAAATAAAGATGGTCAAGCGCCGATTGATCCCCCACGGCGGTGGCAAAAGCGTGAATGACATCGGGATCATTGATGTCCTTGCGTTGGGCAGTCAGCGACATCAACAAGTGGTTTTGAACCAGCCAGCAGACCAGCCCCGTTTCGCGGGGGCTCATGCCGTGACGCTGGCAGAACTCCTGGGCGATGGTGGCTCCTACAGTAGAGTGATCGCCCCCCGCTCCTTTGGCGATATCGTGCATCAGGGCCGCCACATAAAGTAGCTCTGGCTTTCCGATCAGATCGAAAACCTCGTTGCATAAGGGGTGATCAGCCCGGTGAGCATCCAGCGCAAACCGCCTCAAATTGCGGATGACGAACAGAGTGTGCTCGTCCACCGTGTAGACATGAAAAAGATCGTACTGCATGCGCCCGACCACGCGGGCAAAAGCGGGGATGTAGGCCGCCAGCACACCGTAGCGGTTCATGCGGCGAAGCTGATGGGTCACCCCAATCGGCTGTCTGAGGATGGACATGAACAACTGACAAGCCCGAAGATCGCTGCGGAAAGCATCATCGACAAGATACAGATGCTGCCGAATCAGGCGAATGGTCGAGGCGCGAATGCCTTTCAGCTCCGGATTCGTTTGCAGCAGCAAAAATATCTGAAAGATCGTCAGCGGGTGCTCCCGAAAAACCTCAGGATTTAGCACTTCAATGTAGCAATCGATGGACTGAAAATGGTCATTGACCGGTTTGATGACAAAAGCTTCATCGCTATGCAACGCCACTTCTTTGAAAAGCTGCATCAGCAGTTCATTCAGCCGTTCCAGCCCCATGACTGTACGGTAATAAAGTTGCATGAACTGCTCGACCGCCAGATTGACATTCTGATCCTGCACCCCGAACTGCCGGGCCAGATCCTTCTGATACTCGAACAGCAGTCGGTCCTCAGACCGATCCGTCATCGCATGCAGGGCAAAACGGATTTCCCACAGAAAATCCCTCGCCTTGAGCAGCTCGGCATATTCCGCTTCAGTGAGCCAGCCTTCTCTCACCAGATTGAGCGAGCGCGTGTTGTAGTGGCGCTTGATAATCCAGCTCATGCTCTGAATATCCCGCAACCCTCCCGGGCCCTCCTTGATGTTGGGCTCCAGGTTATAGGCGGTATCGTGGTATTTGGCATAGCGGGCTGCCTGCTCAACTAGCTTGGCCTCGAAAAATTCAGCCGAAGACCAGAGCTGCTGCGGACCGAGCCGCGACCAAAGCGTCTCGAAAAGAGAGGCCGCCCCGAGAATAAGCCGGGACTCCAGCAGGTTGGTCATGACTGTTTGGTCGCCCCGGGCCTGCTCGACGCAGTCGTCCAGACAGCGGACGCTCTGGGCCGGCTTCAGTCCAATATCCCAAAGAAAATTGAGGAATCCGGCCAGCCGCCCATCGAGATCTGGTGTAACGTCAGCACACTCACCGCGCAACACGAGAATATCGATATCGGAGTGCGGATGCAGTTCCTGCCGCCCATATCCTCCCACGGCAACCAGGGCGAGATGCGGGCTGTCTTCGGCCAAAAATTGATTCCAGGCCATCGCCAGGATTTCATCCGTGAAATCCGAGCGCCTGCGGATCAGTTCGGCGGCGGGGGTCCCCGCACGAAAGGTTTCGATCAGCTGAGCCTGATGCGCCCGGCTGCAATCACTGAAAACCTGATACAGGTCAGCGGGAGCATACCCTCCCTGCTCAACCCAGTGCTTTAAGGTTTCCGTTTTCAAGCGCTTCAGCTTCCTGTTTTCGCAAAGTCAGTATTTCGTAACCGGTTTCCGTCACCAGAACAGTGTGTTCCCACTGTGCCGACAGGCTATGGTCCTTGGTGACCGCCGTCCAGCCATCCGGCAAGATCTTGATGTGACGCCTGCCCTGATTGATCATCGGCTCAATCGTGAAGATCATACCGGCCTCCAGCGTCAATCCCGTGTCCGCCTTGCCGTAATGCAGCACATGGGGCTCTTCGTGGAAGTCAAGACCGATGCCATGACCACAAAACTCTTGAACCACCGAATAGCCGTGGGACTCGGCGTGCTGCTGTATGGCATGGCCAATATCACCCAATTTCGCCCCGGGCTTCACCTGCTGGATACCCAAATAGAGAGATTCCTGACACACCCGGGTCAAGCGGCTCGCACGGATGGGTACTTCACCCACCAAAAACATCTGGCTGGTGTCACCGTGATAGCCATCCTTGATGACCGTGATATCCACGTTGATGATGTCGCCGCTCTTTAGCTTTTTGGGTCCCGGTATACCGTGGCAAATGGTGTGGTTAACCGAGGTACAAATTGATTTGGGAAACCCCTTGTAGTTGAGGGGAGCCGGGATGACGTTTTGCACATTGACCATGTAGTCATGACAGAGGCGATCCAGTTCATCCGTGGTCACAGCGGGGATGACGTAGGGCGCTATCATTTCGAGAACTTCCGCCGCCAGACGGCCGGCGATCCGCATTTTCTCTATTTCATCGGGCGTCTTGATGCTGATACTCATTGGGTGGGGCCTGAGGCAGCGCGACAGGAACCTCGGGAAGGCGTGTGCGGCGGCGTCTTGATTGTTGAGACAAGCGCTTCATGGTATAAAGGCCTGCTTTTTTTAGCAACCACACACACATATCGTCACGTTCGGCAGGGTGCCAAACCCCATCCTATGGATAGGGGCGGTCTCCGGGCGGGATATGTGGAGGCTCAACCCTAAACCTCAAAGTCAAGGAGAAATTGATGTCGAACGTCACGATGCGTCAAATGCTAGAAGCCGGTGTCCACTTCGGTCACCAGACGCGTTACTGGAACCCCAAGATGGCCCCGTTTATTTTCGGTGCCCGCAGCAACATCCATATTATTAATCTTGAAAAGTCCCTCCCGCTTTTCAATGATGCCATGAGCTACCTGGAACAGGTCGCCGCCAAACGCGGCAAGGTTCTGTTCGTTGGCACCAAGCGCACCACCCGTGCCGTGGTTCAGGACGAGGCGCTGCGTTGCGGTATGCCCTTCGTCAATCACCGCTGGTTGGGCGGCATGCTCACTAATTTCAAAACCATCAAGCAATCGGTCGCTCGCATGAAGGAGCTTGAGGCCATGCGTGACGATGGCCGCTTGCAGCGCTTCAGCAAAAAGGAAGGCCTGGGCATGATGCGCGAACTGGATAAACTGGTTAGCAGCATGGGCGGTATTCGCGACATGGATCGCCTCCCCGAGGTACTGTTCGTCCTTGATGTCGGTTACGAGCACAATGCCATCAGCGAAGCCCACAAGCTGGGTATCCCAGTGGTCGGCGTGGTCGACACCAACAACAACCCTACCGGCATCGATTTCATCATCCCCGGCAATGATGATTCCATCCGCGCCGTTCAGCTCTATGTTCAGAGCGCGGCCACGGCCATCCTGCAGGGCAAGGCCAACAGCCTGACCGCCAGCGCGACGGGCGAAGACGAATTTGTCGAAATGGACGCCGTACCTGAAGCCGCTGAGGCTGAAGCAGGGGCGTAATGCCTCTGAGCATGGGCTGCTAAATCCGCGTCAAGGATGCACGGAAAACGCCTCCAGCCTTGGGGGCGTTTTGTTAGGCACGGACGCCCAGATACTTAATCATCACGAATAGAAACAGACAGAGGATCGCTTAATGTCGAATATTACGGCTGGAATGGTCAAGGAACTGCGTGAGCGCACCGGTTCAGGAATGATGGAATGCAAAAAGGCACTGACGGAAACCAATGGCGATCTGGAAGCTGCCGTTGAACTGATGCGCAAGGCAGGTCTTGCCAAGGCTGACAAAAAATCAGGCCGCACCGCCGCAGAAGGTTGTATTTGCTGCAAGTCCAGCGCAGACGGTAAGCGTGCCGCCATCGTGGAAGTCAACAGCGAAACCGATTTCGTCTCCAAAGGTGATGACTTTGTCGAGTTTGCCAATCTGGTCGCCCAGACGGCTCTGGATTCCAGCGCCAACACACTCGAAGAGCTGCTGGAAGTCAAAATTCCATCCACGGGGGCAACGATCGAGGAAACCCGTCGCGCCATGGTCGCCAAGATCGGCGAAAACATTGCCGTCCGTCGCTTCGGGCGTTTCGCTGCCCCAGAAGGCCTGGTAGCCAATTACCTGCACGGCAGCCGCATCGGCGTGCTGGTTGAGCTGATCGGTGGGGACGCCGAACTCGGCAGGGACATTGCCATGCATGTAGCCGCCAGCAAGCCGGCCTGTGTCGATGAAACTGGCGTTGATCCCGAGATCATCGAGAGGGAAAAGGCTATCTTCAGCGCGCAGGCGGAGGCCAGCGGCAAGCCGGCCAATGTCATCGAAAAAATGGTTGAAGGCCGTGTGAAGAAATTCCTGGGTGAAATCACGCTGGTAGGCCAACCCTTTGTCAAGGACCCCGATCAAACCGTGGAGAAACTGCTGTCCGACAAGGGAGCCAAAGTAGCCCGCTTCATACGTCTGGAAGTGGGTGAAGGCATTGAAAAGGTCGAGAGCAACTTTGCCGAAGAGGTTATGGCTCAAGTCAGAGCCTCCTGACCCCCCGGCGTCGCCGACAGGCTGGCCCCCTCCCTCTCAGGAAGTCCAGCCTGAACGATTGAGACAACCGCTGACTGACCCAAAACCAGACCGATGAGTACACCAAAATACAAACGCATTTTGCTGAAACTGAGCGGCGAAGCCCTGATGGGCGACCAAGGCAGTGGCATTGATGCCCTGACCATTCGTCGCCTGGCACAGGAGATTGCAGAACTCTGCAACGCAGGCGTTCAGATCGGCCTGGTGATTGGCGGCGGCAACATCATTCGAGGCGCACAAACGGCAGGCGAAGGACTGGAGCGCGTGACCGGCGACTATATGGGAATGCTGGCGACGGTACTCAACGCACTCGCCATGCAAGACGCTCTGGAACATCATGGTCGCCCGGTGCGCGTCATGTCCGCACTCAAGATTAATCAGGTGTGCGAGGACTATATTCGCCGCCGCGCCATCCGCCACCTGGAAAAAGGGCGAGTGGTGATATTTGCCGCCGGTACCGGCAACCCCTTCTTCACCACCGATACGGCAGCAAGCCTCCGATCCATCGAAATAAACGCCGAACTGCTGATCAAGGCAACCAAGGTAGACGGCGTCTATACGGCTGATCCCATGAAGGATCCAACCGCCACTCTCTACAAGCGGCTCACCTACGACGAAGCCCTGGACCAACGGCTCAATGTGATGGACGCTTCAGCCCTGGTACTGTGCCGCGACCATGACATGCCTCTGCGTGTCATGAACGTTTTCGAGCCCGGCGCCGTCATGCGGCTGGTCATGGGCGAAGATATAGGCTCTCTGATAGAAACAGGTAAATCAGCATGATCGACGATCTACATAAACACACTGCAGAACGCATGGGCAAGAGCATCGAATCGCTCAAGCATGAACTGGCCAAGATCCGCACTGGCCGCGCTCACCCCAGCCTTCTCGATCACATCGTGGTGTCTTACTACGGCAACGATGTTCCCTTGAGCCAGACGGCCAACGTCACAATTGAAGACGCCCGCACCCTGGCGGTGACCCCGTGGGAACGGAACATGATCCAGGCCATTGAAAAGGCCATCATGAGCTCCGACCTCGGCTTAAACCCGAATACTGCCGGCACCGTCATTCGCGTCCCGATGCCGCCCCTGACCGAGGAACGTCGTCGCAATCTGATCAAGGTCGTGCGGCACGAGGCGGAAAACGCCAAGGTGGCCATTCGCAACATTCGCCGGGATGCCAATAACGACTTGAAGAACGCTCTGAAGGATAAGCTGGTATCAGAGGACGAAGAGCGCCGCAGCCAGGAGCAAGTCCAGAAACTGACCGATCAGCATGTGAAGGAGGTCGACGCGGTGCTGGAAAAGAAGGAAACGGACCTGATGGCGATCTGAGCATCCAGTCCACGACGGGCCTGACCTTGTTTGCTTCCCTCTCTCACGCCAAGCGGTCCCATTTCATGAGGACCCCGGGGTTGTATCACGCATAACCCGGCGGTTCACATGGCTGTCCCTCAGCGCCCTTACTCCAGCGTTCCCCGGCATGTTGCCATCATCATGGATGGCAACG
>SXQV01000041.1 GCA_005792805.1 Methylococcaceae bacterium
GAAGCGGCGCTGTTTGCTGCCCGTCGCAACAAGAAACAGGTTGAGATGTATGACTTTGAAAAGGCCAAGGACAAGATCCTGATGGGTGCCGAACGTACATCGGCAGTCATGAGCGAAGAAGACAAGCTGGTCACCGCTTACCACGAAGCCGGACACGCGATCGTCGGACGCCTGGTGCCGGAACACGACCCGGTCTACAAAGTCAGCATCATTCCACGCGGTCGCGCACTGGGCATCACCATGTTCCTGCCGGAAAAAGATCAGTACAGCGCCAGCAAGCAGAAACTGGAAAGTCAGATTTCCAGCCTCTACGGTGGCCGCCTGGCGGAGGAAATCATCTTCGGCGCGGAGAGAGTCACCACAGGGGCTTCGAATGACATCGAGCGCGCGACCCAACTCGCCCGGAACATGGTCACTCGCTGGGGTCTTTCCGAACGGCTCGGACCACTGGCCTACGGGGAAGAGCAAGGCGAGGTATTCCTGGGCCGCTCAGTCACACAGACCAAATCGGTTTCTGAAGAAACCGCCCATCTGATCGACGAAGAAATCCGTTCCGTAATCGATCGCAACTATGAGCGTGCGGACCGTATGCTGCGCGAGAATCTGGACAAGATGCACCTCATGGCTGAAGCCTTGATGAAGTATGAAACCATTGACCGCCATCAGATCGATGAAATCATGCAAGGCCGTGTCCCTAGTCCACCCAAGGACTGGACGACCAAAACACCCTCCGAAGGAAGCAGCGAAGGCGGCTCCTCAGTGAAGGAGAGCGTTGACATTGCTCCAATTGGAACTACGGCAGCGCCCTCCCACTAAGCCGGGAAAATAAGCGGCCCGCCGGAAGACGAAAGTCATGCCGGCGGGCCGTTTTTATGTCTGTCAAAAATTGTCCCAGCGCTCCTGAGCCAGGAACGGTTAAAATACGCCCCGCCATCTACTTGCCACCCAATATGTCCAAACCAACGCCTTCACCCGCCGGCAACGAGCACATTCAGGAAGAAGCCCTGACCGTGGCGCGAAGTATTCAGAAGCCTGGACAAACCAAGGAGCAAACCCGCCTGATCGCTCAAGGCATTGCCAAGGGCATCGAACAGTACAAACGTCAGCAAAGCGCCAAATCGCGTGAGCGGGATAGATTACGCAAACGCCTCCAGAAGGAAAAGCAGACGGCTCAGGACAGCGCACAAACCGGCCATACAGAAGCGGACACGGGCTATTCCGCCCCCGCCCGCTCCGTTCTCATTTTCTCTGGAGCAACTTTCCTGACGATGTCAGTGTTTCATATCGCCCGCCTTTTGTCGGGCTGGGACGTATCAATTAACGGCTGGTTCTTCCCCAGCTGGGCCTCCCTGCTGGCCGTCCTTGGACTAGGCACATTGGCTGCCTGGGCTTTCGTTACCGCTCGCCGTCTCTACTAACCCACTGGAATTCAATCAATGAAAATACTCTCCGGCATCATTCTGGCCTTTCTGATTGCAAGTGTGTCGTATCTCATGTTCGGCAAGCTCGGTATCCCGGAGGGAATCAGTGCCGTGAAGGGATTCGATGTCAACCGATTTGCCGGCACCTGGTATGAAATGGCCCGGCTGGACCACGGCTTCGAAAAAGGCATGAGTCATGTTTCGGCTGAATACAGCCCACAGGACGATGGCACACTCAAAGTGATCAACAAGGGGTTCGAGGCCAAAACCAGTACCTGGCAAGCAACGGAAGCCAAGGCCGGCTTCATTGAGTCACCCGATGTGGGACGCCTGAAAGTCTCCTTTTTTGGACCCTTTTACGGGAGCTACAACATCATTGATCTCGATGAGGAAAACTACAAATACGCCATGGTTACCGGACCCAGCACACGGTTCTTCTGGATCCTCTCGCGCGACAAGACACTGGATAACGCAGTGATGCAGCGACTCATCAAAAAAGCCATTGATCTAGGCTTCAAGCTGGATAAATTGATCTACGTAGACCAGAAGGATGAAACGGTTCCAGCCCTACCCAGCAAACCCTAACCACGAACTCATGGCATCAGGTGAAGAGCGGGGTCACACCACGCGAAAACCTGAGACACGGCGTGACTGTCTGACTCCCTTGATCAACAGCCACACCAAAGCACTCCACAGCAATGTCGGCAATAGCCAATATGCACTTTGGTAAAAAGTGACCGGAGGATTTTTCAGATAAGGGACCGTGTAAACGCCTGCCCACTCCTGATGGACTGGAGACTGCTCCAGCATATCTCCGTTGGCCAGCCCGACAGTAGAGATGCCGGTATTGGTCGCCCGTAACACCGGGCGGCGAAATTCCACGCCACGCGCCAGCGTCATGACCATATGCTGCCAAGGTTCCTGCCAGGAGCCATACCAGGAATCGTTGGTCGTATTGACGATGAATTGGGCACCGAGATCGGCCAATGACCGGCTAAACCATGGAAACAGACTTTCGTAGCAAATCTGCGGACCCATCCGGAAACCATTCAGCTTCAGCAGGGTCGTTGGCCCCTGGCCTCGGGCAAACTGCCCCGTGGGAGGCAGCCATTCGCGAATCTGGGGAAACCACTGCTCGCCAGGAATGTACTCGCCGAAAGCCAGCAAAATAGTCTTGCTGTAATGTGGCGGCACAATTTCACCATCGCGATTCAGCGCGAATAACGAATTGGTAATTAAGCTGGAATCCAGGTCAACGCTATAGGAACCGGTGACCAGCGGCAATTGCCTTGTCTTGAGGAATTCCCGCAACTGCTCGGTATAAGGGTTGGGATTAAGCCCTTCCCCCATCAGCGCCGGGAAGGCCGTTTCCGGCCACAAGGCAAAATCAATGGGTTGGGCGGCACCCCTGATGGCCGTGTCGGTCACCTTCATGAACGCCTGGAGGATACCTTCTTGATGCCCCGCCCCCAGTTCGGCCGCCATTTTTTCGCTATTGCCAATATTTCCTTGTACCAGCAGTGCATGCAATACCGAATCCGGTGTTGGCAGACGGCTCTTTAGCCAGAATCCGCCCAGATTCATCAATACAAATCCGGCCAGAATCCCAGCCAATAATCGCCGTCCCTTGGGCTCCCGCCGCAACTGCCAGACATAAAGCAAGGGCAGATTGCAGAGCAAGGTCAGCGCACTGAGTCCGCTAAACCCGATGACCTCAGCCCAGTGGAACACGGGCAGGCCGGCTCCATACCAGGAATAGCCAAAATTCCAGTCAAACAGCGTGGGGGAGTAAGCCTCGCACAGCACCGTTATCAGAGTCATCAGGCCCAGCGACAAGCCTGGCGCCCAGCGAAAACGGCGCTGCCCGAGAAACCACAAGAATCCGGCGAACGGCACAAACAAATGAGCCAGCAAACCAAAAAGACCCATGCCGAACAGGGCCACCGGCCAATCCAGATGGGCAAATTCATGCAGCAGGTAAGTCACCCAGTTAAAGCCGATGACCGTGAAAACAAATGAAGTGACGAAGCCCCCCAGCAAAACGGCCTTAAGCTGGGTTTGCTGTTGCCAGAACAGCCAGAGAGGCACAAAGCAAAACAGCGAGGCCCAGGGTGGGAAAGGGATATAGCTGGTGCCGATAAAAATGCCGGACAAAACCGGAAGAGCCCACTGGCGAGAGAGTGTCATGGAGATGTCAAATAATCAGACAACGAGGCAAGACTCAACATGGTATTTGGAGTGACGATGGAGCAAGCGGATACAGCGGAATCCCGTCGATCAGACGAAACGCTGATGGAGTATCCGTTCTACCTCCTCATCCGTCAGCAGGACTGGATTCGTTTTCATACTGGAGCCGCGCGAATGGGCCACAATGCGGCGAAAATCTGCAAGCCCGACACCCAGCGAAGAGAGCGTCGGCAGACGCAGGCGCACCGTCCAGTCCTTGAGCATTTCAATCAAGCCGGCCAGCGCCATGCCGTCATCCAGCATCGGATTTTCAAGAATCAGCCGGCCCACAGCGGCATATTTTTTCAAAGCGGGGGCATCAGGCACCCGCAACTGCATTACCTCGATGTTGACCTCGGTCGCAGCGGCCAGCAAGGTTCCGCAGATAACACCATGAGGAATGGGAAAGAAAGAACCCAGCGGCTGCGCGAGACCATGCACGGAACCCAGCCCCGTCTGCGCGAGACAAATCCCCGAGAGCAGCGCCGCGTAGGCCATTTTTTCTTGTCCTATGGCCGCAGCGGTGCCCGATTCCCCCTGATACCATGGCAAGAGTCCTTCAACGGCGGCCTGAATGCCGGACAACGCCAGCGCATCGGTTATCGGGTTGGACCGCGTGGAAACATACGCCTCAAGCAGCTGCGTGAAGGCATCCATGCCATTGGCAGCAATCAGGTCCGGCGGACAACTGGCCAACAGATCGGGATCAATGATGGCGTAAGCCGCCATCAACTGCTCATCACGGAAGGACTTCTTGAAACCATCTACGCCATGCCGGGTTAACACCGCATTCTTCGTTGCTTCCGAACCGGTCCCTGCCGTGGTCGGCACAGCAATGAAGGGGGTAGCCGGGCCCTCATAGGGCAATTCCGGTCCGACGCCTTCCAGATGATCCATCACGCTATTGCCGGGTTTGAGCAAGCCGGCAATCGCCTTGGCCGCATCCAGCACACTGCCGCCACCGATACCGATCACGACGTGGATGCCGTGGTCGCGGTACAGATCCACCGCATCATCGACAGCCTCCGGCGACGGCTCCCCGGCGATGCGGATCAGATCCCAGGTACAACCGCGCTCCCGTAAATTCTGCTCAAGACTGTCCCACTGCGCTGTGGCAGTGAACGACTCGCCACCCGTCACCAGCAACAACTGGCGGCCATAAGCCGCCGCCAGCCCGGGTAAGCGGGCCAAACACCCGGCACCAAACTCGATACGCGGCAACCGGCCAATAGCGAAGGGCGTCACCCTTTCAGCCCGCCGGGTACAGGCCGTTCATTGGCACACCCTGACGCGGTGCAGTCATCATATCGGCCACCGCATCGCGCCAGAGCGCATAGTGCGCCGTCTGCTTGTGCGCTGCCGCATCCTCGTCCGTCGTGTAAGCCTCATAAAGAATGAAATGGCTGGCATCAGCTGGATCCTGCAAAACATCAAAGCGCCGATTGCCGGGCTCCTGCATCGAAGCCTCGTGATTCAGCTGCGTCGCCGCGATGAAATCCTGGAGGCATTCGGGCCTAACGTGGACATGAACGAGGGTAACCTGCATGAAAAAACCTCCTGCGTTAACGAAGCCATTTACAACTCATTCCGCCACACCTGCTCGTCCTTGTCGAACAGCCGATTGGCTTCGGGCAAGCCCCAGCTGCCGGCAGGGTAGGTGTGAATGAATTCCCGCTGCTCGGCCCAGTGCTTGAGAATCGGATCCACCACACGCCAGGCCCATTCCACCTCGTCGAAGCGGATGAAGAGCGTGCGATCGCCTTCCATAATGTCGAGCAGCAGGGTTTGATAAGCATCCAGCTTGACCTCGCGGCCATGGCGGTAGGAGGCATTCAACTGAATGGTATGGGTCTGCATACCTAATCCGGGCTGTTTTGAATGAATTTCCATGTGCATGCTTTCCGAGGGCTGTAGTGACAGCAATATCCAGTTCGGCTCAAGGAATTCCAGTGGTGTTTCGCGAAACAGCTGCTGCGGTGGATGGCGGAAACGGAGCGCGATCATGGACTGTGACTTGGCCAGCCTTTTACCTGTGCGCAAATAAAACGGCACCCCGCGCCAGCGCCAGTTGTCGACATAAAACTTGGCGGCCACATAGGTCTCGGTAACGGAATTGCGCTCGACCCCCGCCTCATCCTGATAGCCTGGAACATTGACGCCATGGACCGTACCCCCGGCATACTGCGCCCGAAAAGCATGGGCATGCAGCGCCTGTTTGGCGATCGGCCGGATGGAGCGCAGTACCTTGACCTTTTCGTCACGCAGCGCATCGGCTTCCAGCGCAGGAGGCGGCTCCATCGCGACCAGCGTCAGTAATTGCAGCAGATGGTTCTGCAGCATGTCACGCAGTGCGCCGGCTTTTTCGTAGTAATCCGCCCGCGTCGAAATACCCACATCCTCGGCCACGGTAATTTGCACATGGTCGATAAAATTCCGGTTCCATAGCGGTTCAATCAGCGTATTGGCGAAGCGGAACACCAGCAGATTCTGTACCGTTTCCTTCCCCAGGTAGTGATCGATGCGAAAGACCTGTTCTTCATCGAAGTGCTCATGCAGGACCCGGTTCAATAAACGGGCACTCTCGATGTCTTCTCCGAAGGGCTTTTCCACCACAATCCGATGCCGTCCACGGGGCTTGTTCAGGCCCGCCTCGTCGAGGTGTGAAATTACCGCACCGAAATCAGATGGCTTGACGGAAAGATAAAACACCGTGTTGGAGCACACGTCATCCCCGCACGTGTGTTCGGCAATTTTTTTGTAAAACTCAAGATCGTGCAGGTCACCCGACAGATAGCTGAACCGCCGGGCAAAACGCTCATAAACTTTCTTGTTGAACACCTCGCCCGCGTGAGTGCGAATGGATTCCAGGAGGCTTGCCTGCCATTCATCGTCCGTCCAGGGTCGCCGCCCCAGTGCCAGCAAGGTCATTTGAGCCGGCAAGTGACCGGACACGTCCAGATGGTAGAGCGCGGGCAAGAGCTTTATCTGGGCCAGATTACCGGTCGCACCGAAAATCACGAAGTGGCAAGGCTCGGGTTGATGCGGGTCTTTCTTGGACATGAGTGGTTTTCCTGCGGCGCTTGACATGAATTGAAATGACGACAGAAATCGTGGTGTCCGGGACCAAGGCTAAAGCGTGTCCGGGTGAATCAGGCGCTGTAACCCTCCGGGTTGGTTTCCTGCCAACGCCAGTGATCCACACACATGGCCTGAATATCGCGGGTAGCACGCCAGCCCAGCCAATGCTCCGCAAAAGCCGGATCGGCGTAGCAGGAGGCAATATCACCGGCACGTCTGGCCGCCATATTCAAAGGCACTTGCCTGCCCGAAGCCTGCTCGAATGCCTCGACGACCTCCAGCACGCTATAGCCACGACCGGTACCCAGGTTAACCGCCGTACAGGCGGGCTCGGCAAGGCGCTCAAGCGCCCGCAAATGCCCTATTGCCAGATCCACGACATGGATGTAGTCACGCACCCCGGTCCCATCGGGCGTCGGGTAATCATTCCCCCAGACATTGAGCCTCTCTCGCCGGCCCACAGCCACCTGAGCCACGAATGGCATCAGATTATTCGGAATTCCCCGGGGATCCTCCCCGATCAGGCCGCTTTCATGCGCACCGAC
>SXQV01000004.1 GCA_005792805.1 Methylococcaceae bacterium
AGTGGCGGAGGAAGAACATGTCTCCATGAACCAGTTTTTCGTGGCCGCGATCGCCGAAAAAGTCTCGGCCCTCAAGACCGAAGCCTACTTCCGCGAACGCCAGGCCCGGGGTGAACCCATCGCTTTTGATGCCTGGCTGGCCGCCAGCCAGGAGGTGCCGCCGCTGGAGGGTGACGAGCTGACCTGACGGTGATGGATGCACGGCACGTGTTGGCTGTTGAGCGTATGTCAGGAGGAGAGAAACGGGTTGATGAGGGTCATCTGGCCGTCAATCATGACCATGCTGCATGTCCTCGCTGTAAAGCGTGGAACAGCCCGCATCCAGCGCCGCCGCCACGATCAGACTGTCCCAGTAGCTGAATGAATAACGCGTTCTCAATGAAGGCGCCAGCAGATGCTGCGAAGCACTGGAGGCAAAAACCTCGCAATCCCGATACCAACCCCTGACCAAGCGTTGAATGGCATCTTCTGGGTAGGCTGATTTTTTGATCAGGTTGCTACACGTTTCGCGGATGACCTGTGAGTTCAGCACCGGGCGCGACAACGACGCGAGAAACGCAAAGGCCATTCCATGTCGAGCATCACCCGCTACATCATTATTCTGGACCAGTGAATACAGCCAGATATTAGTGTCGACAAACGTCTTAGCGAGCATTGGCTTCTTCCCGGCTTAGAGGCTTGAAATCATGAACAGACAATGGGTTTCGCATCAGTTCGGCCAGTGCGGATTCGGCCAGGGTTCTCGGCCATTCGCCTTGCTGCTGGGCCTGTTGCGCCAGGAATTTGGCAAAATCCAGCACCTCGGCCTGCTTGTCTTCGGGTAGTTGTTGCAGCGTTTCGATCAGTTCGGCGTAACCCATGATGGACTCCTGAAACGGTAGGTAGAGAGAGTTTACAACTCACCACGGAAGGCGCGGTGTTGGAGGGAGGTGAAGAGGGAGTCAGAAAAATTCAATATTCCCTTGAGCATACTCATCTTAGCCGGACTATCGGTTTCTTGATCGGTCATGTCGGGCTTGAGCAGAGCGGGGCCGAAGAATGATTCGGTGGCGCGTCCGGCGTTCCCTTCGACTCCGCTCAGGGCACGCCCTACATCGACTCCGCTCAGGGCACGCCCCACATCGAGCCCGTTCAAGTCACGCCCTACTTCGATTCTGTTCGGAGCAGATCCTGCTTTGTCTGCGCTTCCGGTCAGGATAGGCCCAGTGCTTGGGGTGCTGTCACCAGGGTCAAGCAACGTTGGCCGAGCGGACTCGTGCTGAGCCCTGCCGTGAGCGGAGTCGAAGCCAATGTTGCGGCTATGGCTCGCATTTTGACACTCGGCAAGTCCATGTACCCGCTTCCAATCCCCCGCCATCAAAGCCTCTTTTTTCTTGCGACTCCAGCCCTGAATCTGCTTTTCCCGAATATAGGCATCCTCGACTCGCTCGCACTCCTCACAGAAAACCAGCCTGACCGGCAATCGTTTGGCGGTGTGCCTGGCACCCAGGCCGTTCCGATGCTCCCACAGCCGCCGCTCCAGATCCCAGGTGCTGCCGGTGTAGTAGCTGCCGTCGGCGCATTCAAGGATGTAGACGTAAGGCATGGCGGATCATTACCTCCCTTTCCCCGGTCAGACATTGAAGCAAATGACGTGCAGCAATGACCCGTGCCCATGAAAGCTCAGGCATGATCCATATCCGCACTCGCTTTTTCTTCGGCTTTCCTCGCCATGAATTCGTCACTGGTACTCAATTTGCCTTTCATGGCCCCAAAAGCCGCATTAAATGAGCACAGCCGATGGCTTTTAGTCGACTCCAGCGATATTTGGCCGGTCGGATCGACGATCACCAGCAATGGTGTTTCCGGGGGTAAATCACAAAGTTCATCGAGGACCACCTGATGTCCGTCGTAGTGGGCTTTCAGCGCAAGGGATGGCATGGGTTTTCCTTGGGTTGCATGTCGTAGTTCATCATAAATCAAGCGTGCATGGCGCCGGGATTCAGGACAGCATCTTTTCCAGCTCATCCATACCCGCCTGAATCTCCGCCTCCAGTTCCCGCAGCCGGACCAGAATGAATTCCAGATGGCATCGACCTGGCTGCGGATTTCGCCGGTGAGCATGGGGGCTTCCTTATCGTTGGGCGGGTTCGTCCGCCGGAGACCTGACCGCCTGGGCCATCAAGACCCATCCGGGGAAAGGGGCACGTGCGTGACGGGGCGATTCAATCATAGTGCACCAGATCGTAGGGCAGTTGCGGCTCGCGGCCTGAGGCAAGGTCGGTCAGGAATTTCCAGAAGACATCGGCGGAGGGTGGGCAGCCGGGGAGGAAATAGTCCACCGTGACAACCTCATGAATCGGGTGGACTTTGTTGAGCAGCAGCGGCAATTCAGGATCGTTGGGAATGTGCGGGTTAACCACGCCGACCCCATCCAGATAGGCCTCTTCCAGGCACTCTTCCAGCCGGATATGGTTGCGCATGGCGGGAATGCCGCCATTGATGGCGCAAGCCCCGACTGCGACGAGAATTTTGCAGTGATTGCGGAATTCCCGCAGCGTGTGGACGTTTTCCGCGTTACACAAGCCGCCTTCGATGAGGCCGATATCCACCTGTTCACTGCAATGCTTGATGTCGGTCAGCGGGCTGCGATCAAACTCGGCCACTTCGCAAAGAGCCAGCAAACGTTCGTCGATATCAAGAAAGGACATGTGGCAGCCGAAGCAGCCCGCCAGCGAAGTCGTCGCGACTTTGAGTTTCTCAGCCATGGTCGCCCCCAGTCAGTGCATGGTCGTGTTCGAGACTCACTTCAGCGATGTCCCCGTGATCGTAAGTCCGCTGGCCGATGGGATGTTCATAGGCGGTGCGCTTGACGAGGATCGCGCCGACCGGACAGACCTGGGCGGCCTTGTCGGCTGCTGACATGCCGGTGTCGACCAGCTTGCCGCTGTCGGCGTTGACGACAAGATGGCTCTGCATCCCGCGACCGGCGATACCGAATACCGTCTTGCCATCCACATCGCGACTGGCACGGACACACAACTCGCAGAGAATGCAGCGATCCAGGTCGAGCATCACATCGGGATGTGACGCATCCACATGGCGGCTGGGGAAAAAATGCGGGAAATGGGTGTCGAGCATGCCGACGTAATAACCGACCGCCTGCAACTGGCAATTTCCGGTTTTCTCGCAGGACGGGCAGCAATGGTTGCCTTCGACGAACAGCATTTGCGTGATGCTGCGCCGGGTTTCGTTCAGCTCCTTCGTGTTATTGAGGACTTGCTGGCCCTCGGCCGCCGGCATGGTGCAGGCCGAGCAGTTTCGGCCATTCACCTGCACGGTACACAGCTTGCAGCTGCCGTGCGGCTTGAATTCCGGGTTATGGCAAAGATGCGGGATGTAAACATCGGCGGCCATCGCCGCCTCAATGATGGTCTGCCCCGGGGTAAACGGGACTTCCCGGCCGTCGATGGTAATGGTGTTGGAGTTCATCGTGACGCCTTTCGCAAAGGGGATGACGGTAGAGTTCAGCCGGCCTGTTCCAGATGGGCATGCGCGTCGTCGCGGCCGGTAAGCCGACGCGAAATTTCCAGCGCACCGTCCAGATCAAA
>SXQV01000042.1 GCA_005792805.1 Methylococcaceae bacterium
GTGAATTTCCGCTTTGAACCCGTGCACGGCAAAAGACACCAGGCGCACGCCGACAGCAGGGTCAAAGCGTTTGACGGCCTTCATGAGTCCGATATTGCCTTCCTGGATCAAATCCGGCAGTGGCAAGCCATAACCCATGTAACCGCGGGCAACGTGGGCGACAAACCGCAAATTGGACATAACGAGCTCGCGGGCGGCGTCGAGATCGCCATTTTCGCGGAAACGTATGGCAAGCGCCCGCTCCTCCTCGGCTTCGAGCCGTGGCAAACGGCTGATGCCAGCCATGTAATCGTCGATGGAGCCCAGTGCAACATTCAGCGGCAGGGCAAGTGCATTGGTCATGTAGTTCCCTTTGGTTTGGAGTGGCCAAATAATGTTAGCACTCTGGGACAGGGAGTGCTAATCAAGGTTCCTCACTCGGCATCGATCTCACGAAGAAAGTAGGCGACCACGATCCAGGCACCGATGATGCCCAGGAAAATGGCGCTGCCGAAGAGAATTCCGGTGTCCGTCAGCCGCAGAAAAGACAGGCGATACGGGCTGCCGTAGAGTTCCGCCAACTGGTTGGCGGGGGTTCGCACGCCCAGGATAAGCAGGTTTGCCAACCCCCAGGCAAGACCAGCGCCCAGGAAGGCATACCAGAAGCCGGAGTGAATGAAGGGGCGTCGTATGAATCGGTGGGTGGCGCCGAGGAGCTGGGCGACAGCAATTTCATCGCGGCGGCTCTGCAATTCCAGCCGGATGGTGTTGCCCACGGTGAACAATACGCCGAACCCCAGTAGCAGGCTGAATGCCGTCACGCAGCGCTGGGCAATGGCCAGCAAGGCTTGCAGTTTTTGCAGCCACTCGCTGTCAAACTGGACTTTATCGGCCTCGGCCAGGGTTTTTAGCTCGATCAACAGCCGTGAGACCGAGTCGGCATCAGTCGTTCGGGGCTTGACCAGGATGACCGCAGGCAGCGGGTTGTTGTTCAGCGCGGCCAGTGCGTCGCCGAAACCGCTATACGCGGCAAGTTCGCGCAACCCGTCCTCCTTGGAAATCAGTGAAGCATCGATGAGCGCCGGGTTTTGCTTCAGTTTTTTTGCCAGTTTAAGCGCTGCCTCATTGCTGAGTTCCGGCTTGAGGAAGAGCGATATTTGGCTGGTGGTTTCCAGTGCCTCCACCGGTTGCCGGGCATTCTGGATCAAGCCATTGAAACTGGCGGGGAGGGCCAGCGCGATGGCAACCACCAGGATAGTCAGGCTGCTGGCAATCGGCGTCTCCCAGATGCGGGCAAAGCTGGCCTTCAGCGAATTCTTTTGCAGGGCCAGATAAATCTTTAGCCGATCAGCGAGATGGGTCTCAGGTTGCAGGGGCTGGCGGAAAATCCCTCGCCGGAAAGCGGGTTTGCGCAGAAATGCCATGGTTAGCCAACCTCGCTCAGCTTGCCGTGCTCCAGCCGCAAGGTGCGTCGACTAAAACGCCTAACCAGAGCCAGGTCATGGCTGGCAATCAGCACGGTCACGCCGACATCATTGAAGTCCCTGAACATCCGCATGATTTCCTCGGCCAGGTCGGGGTCAAGGTTGCCGGTGGGTTCATCCGCCAGAATCAGCGGGGGTTTATGGACGATGGCCCGGGCAATGCCGACCCGTTGCTGCTCACCACCCGACAGGGCCAAAGGCAACCGTTTTTCCTTTTTCAGTAGCCCGACTTTATCCAGCGCTGCCCTTACCCGGCGGCCGACTTCATGCGGGTTGTGGCCGGTAATGAGCAGTGGCAATGCCACGTTGTCAAAAACGGTGCGGTCATTCAGCAGGCGGTAGTCCTGGAAAATCAGCCCCAGCTTGCGGCGCAGAAAGGGAATCTGCCGTGTACGTAAATTCTGTACCGCGACACCATCGAGCATGATCTCGCCACGGCTGGGCTTTTCTATGGCTGGAATGAGCCGCAGCAGGGTGCTTTTGCCGGCGCCCGAGTGGCCGGTCAGGAAAGTCAGCTCTCCGCGCTCGACACGAAAACTCACCTCCGACAGGGCTTCACCGCTCTCTGGGTAACGTTTCGTGACGTGCTTGAATTCGATCATGGAGGGGTGTGGCAAGGAGTCGGCATTAGCATTCGGCTGGTAATTTTCCGGGAGTGGCGGTCAAGGAACCCAGGCAAGTAAGTGCCATGGTAATCATACGAGGCAAGACTTGGCAAAAACGGCTTCGCATTTGGGCCAATCCGATTGGCCCCTTACAATGACCAGTCACACCACCACATCACCGTAAACTGCCTTGAATCCGCTACGCAAACTCGCCTCGCAAACTGCCGTCTACGGGCTTAGCAGCATCGTCGGAAGATTCCTTAATTATCTGCTGGTTCCGCTTTATACCTACACTTTTCCGGCCGATGCCTACGGGGTCGTCTCGGAATTTTATGCCTATGCCGGTTTTTTCGCGGTGCTGCTGGTATTCGGGCTGGAGACGGGCTATTTCCGCTTTCGGAAGAAGGAGGGTGTGCCATCTGGCGCGGCCTATCCCGCCGCGCTGATGATCGTGCTGCTGGCCAATCTGGTCTTTATCGGGTTAATCGTGGTCTACCGCCAGCCGGTTTCGGATGTACTTCGCTACTCCGATCACCCGGAGTATCTGGTCTGGTTTGGGCTGATTCTGGCGCTGGATGCGATCTCGGCTCTCCCGTTCGCCCGGTTGCGAGCGGAAGAGCGGGCCTGGCGTTTTGCCGGCATCAAGGTGGCGGAAATTCTGCTGGCCATCGGGCTTAACCTCCTTTTCCTCCTTGGCCTGCCAAAAATCGCTGTGCTGTGGCCGGAATCGGGAGTGGCTCAGCTATATGACCCCGCCGTCGGTGTCGGCTACATCTTCCTGGCCAACCTCATCGCCAGCGGCTTCAAGATGCTGCTGCTCATGCCGCAATTCCGGGGTGTTCGCTTCCGCGACGGCTTCAGGGTGCTTCAGCCCATGCTGGCCTATTCACTACCTATGGTGATTATCGGATTTGCCGGCGTCATCAATGAGATGCTCGACCGGGCGATCCTGAAATTCCTTTTGCCCTACGATCTGAAGGAAAATCTCCGCATCCTTGGTGTCTACGGTGCCTGCTACAAACTATCGATTCTGATGACCCTATTCGTCCAGGCGTTCCGCTATGCCGGCGAACCTTTCTTCTTCGCCTATGCCGGACGTGCCGACGCCAGGCGATCCTATGCCCTGGTATTGAAGTATTTCGTCATCTTCTGCGTTTTTATCTTCCTGCTGGTGACGCTATTTCTGGATGTCTTCAAATACTTTGTCGGCGCCGATTATCGCGAAGGGCTGGATGTCGTGCCGATCCTGTTGATGGCGAACCTGTTCCTCGGCATCTACGTCAATCTTTCGGTCTGGTACAAACTCACCGACCGCACAGGCATGGGTGCGTGGGTCTCGATGATTGCCGCGTTCATCACCATCGGCCTGAATTTCTGGTGGATTCCCCTCATCGGCTATCGCGGCGCGGCCTGGGCACATCTCGCCTGCTATGGCGGTATGGCGCTGGCTTCCTGGCTGTTGGGCCGGCACTACTATCCAGTGCCCTATCCGGTGTGGCGCATCCTTTCTTACCTGCTGTTTGGCGTCGGGCTGTATTTTCTCGACCGGGAGTTGGTCCAGTTCTGCGGGTGGAGCGCCTGGAAAACCGGCGCGGGCCTGATGGGGGTTTATCTGCTCGTTGTGGCGCTGGCCGACGTCAGGCCTCTTTTGAAACGGAGTTCCGCAGTCGGCTGACCACCTGGCCTGATTCACTCATGTCCAAACAAAAAACTGAATAACCTGGATAACAATCATGTCCCACGATTTGTGCGCACCTCATCTTTTTGACCTCCGCGCCGTACTGGAGGCCAACACCGTAGATCAACTCAAACAGCTCCTGTGGCTATTGCCTGAGGTGGATGCCCGGGGCCGCAAGGCTGATCTGGTGGCGGCGGTCGAGCAAGGGCTGGCAGGCAAGCGATTGCGTGAATTGTGGTCACAGCTGGACGAGGCGCAGCAGGCCGCCGTCGCCGATGCACTGTACGCAGAGGACGGGCTTTTCGACGCAGATCGATTTCGGGCACGTTATGGATATTTGCCTACATTTACCACCAAGGAATCCGCCGACCGCTACGCACGATCAAAACCGACACGCTTACGTCTGTTTCTCCACGGTTTAAGCAGCCACAGCGAGAGGTCTGACGGATTCATCCCGGTGGATCTGAGTGTTCGGCTGCGCGAATTCGTACCGAAACCGCACCCGCTGGAAATAGCCAGTCTTGGCGACTTGCCGGAAAACTACGAGCGCCATGACAAATCCTTCCGATGGCAAGAGGGTGATGAGGGCGTGAGAGTCATTATCCCTGGCGGTCAGTATCGAATGCCCAGACAAAAGTCCGAGGTCATCACGACTGTGGGCGTTCCACTCAGGCGTCGCGATACCGAGCGGGATGCCGCCGCCGAAGTGATGACTGTGTTGCGGCTGATCGATCGCGTCAAGCTGACTGTCAGCGACAAGACCTGCTTGCCCGGCAGCGCCGCTCTCCGGGAATTGGGTCCCTTGCTCAGTCAGGGTGACTACTACCCGCCCGAAGCCAGGCACTCTAGGAGCGGAGATGAAGTCGGAGCCATCAAGGCGCATGCCTGGCCACTGTTGATGCAGGCGGGCGGACTGGCGGAGCTCAGCGGCAGGAAGCTTGTACTGACCAAGGCGGGTCGTCAGGCCTTGGGGCAACCACCTGCCAAAGTGTTAAAAGGATTATGGGCGCGTTGGGTCAAGACCCCTAAATTCGATGAATTTCAGCGTGTCAGCCTGATCAAGGGGCAGACCGGCAAGGGGAAGTCCAAGATGACCTCCGTTACCGGTCGTCGTGCCGTCATACAGGAAGCGCTGGCACAGTGCCCATCCGGTGTCTGGGTGGAGCTTCAGGTGTTTTCACGCTACATGCAGGCCAGTGATCGATATTTCTCGGTGACCCGTGATCCCTGGAGCCTCTACATTTACGACATGGAGTACGGTAGTCTGGGCTACGATGGGTTTCATGGCTGGAACATTCTCCAGCAGCGTTTCCTGACAGTCATGCTGATGGAGTACGCCGCCACCCTGGGATTGATCGACATTGGCTATATCGACCCCTGGGAAACCACCAAGGATTACACCGCTCTTTGGGGGGTGGACGACGCCGACTTTTTCAGCCGTTACGATGGGCTGATCTATTTTCGAATCAATCCGCTGGGTGCCTGGTGTCTGGGAATGGCGGACGATTATCAGCCTGCCCAGATGAAGCCTGGTTGCCGCCTGCGTCTGCTCCCGAGCCTTCAGGTCAGCGTGGTATCGGGTGACGTTTCCGCAGAGGAATCTCTCTTTCTCGATATCTGGGCAGAAAACCTGGGTGAACAGAATTGGCGTCTGGATGCCGGGCGCATTCTAGAGGCTATCGAGCAGGGTCGGCCACTAAGCGAGCTCCGCGAATTCTTGGAGACCCGCGATGATCAAGGACTGCCCGACACGGTTGAGGGCTTCCTGGTCAGGGCCGAAAAGCAAGCCACCGCCCTGCGCATGGCTGGGCTATTCCTGCACATCGATTGCGCCGATGCAGCCTTGGCCGAGCAAATCGCCAGCGACAAGGACACGAAATCCCTCTGTCAGCGGGCTGGCCCGAGCCGCCTCGCCATCAAGCCCGAAAACGAAGATCGCTTCCGCCATGCGCTCCATCGGCTGGGCTATGGCTTGCCGAAAGGATGATTTACGACGACGCACCTGGTGCCGCCGCCCCAGCTCGGGCAATCGCTCAAGGGGCCGGTGGGCGGGTTGTCTCGCGATGACTCCGGGTGAGTGCATGAAGCGCCGGCATGTCGAGTGCTTGAGCGGCAGACAGAACCTGGTCCGCAAAGGGGGCGTGTTGTGGGTACTGTTCGCTGAGGGCCACGGCCCATTCCTTGATGGCGGTTATCTGGCCAGTGTCGACCAGTCCGGCAAGAACGGAGAGTTCGCTTGCCGCGAGGGCGGGTAAGCGAGCCCCGCCGCTGATGCCGGGGACGCACGGTGTTTCCGCCGCCGTGCAGCCCGGCGATTTTGGCGGAGGGGGTGTGACGGCTCTGGTCCAGGTCAGCCCCAGCAGATCGCTCATGTATCTCAGCAGTTGCGGGTGGTTCAGGGGTTTGAAGAAATGTGCCGCGAAATGCAGCGGCACGGTCCGGTGTGGGGGTGGGTTGGGCGGGGCGCCTGAAATCAGCAAGGCCGGAATCTCGGGCCGATGGGTGGCGAGTCCCTCCAGAACCTCCCAGCCGTCGCCATCCGGCATGTATTGGTCGGTGATAACCAGGTCGAGTTCGGCCAGGTTCTGGAGTAATCGGCGGGCCTGCCGCCCGCTTTCCGCCTGCACGACGAGAAATCCCAGGTCATTGAATAGTTCAGCCAGGACGTGGCGGTTGCCCGCTTCGTCATCGACGATCAAGAGGGTGCGTTGGCGGCCAAGGTAGCCGGCCGCTTCAAATTCCTCAGGCACCTCAAGCGGCAGGTGATTGTCTGCCGGTGCAGTGGGGGCCAGAACCCAGAAGTGAAAGCGGGTGCCCTCGCCTGGTGTGCTTTCCACGCTGATTTGGCCGCCCATGAGTTCGGTCAGTTGCCGGGCGATGGCGAGCCCCAGTCCGGCCCCCTTTCCTTCCTGGCCCCTGCTTTGCGGAACCCGCTCAAATGGGTTGAAGATTCTTTCAAGATGCTCAGGCGCAATGCCCTCGCCGGTATCGGCCACCGAAAAATCCAGCCGAATCTGGCTGCTTCCCGCAGGCCTGACTTCCAGGTGGAGGGTAATCAGGCCGTTATGCGTGTGGCGGGCGGCGTTGCAGATCAGATTGTCCAGCACGCGCCTGAGTGCGTCGGCATCCAGTGACACGGTCAGATCATGGAGATGGTGAGTCTCACCGCTTACGCGGAAGGCAAACTGGTTGCCCTGGCGGGCGGCCAGCAATCGGGCTGATCGCTTGATGCCGCGCAAAAAAGGATCAAGGCTGACGGCGGCAGGGCGGATTCTGATGACCCCGGCCAGGCCGCGCGAGTAGTCAAGAATATGGTCAATCATACGCAGTAGCTGCTGGCCACTCTCGGCGATGGTTGACAGGGCTTCCTGGGTCGATGCGGTCTTTTGTCTGCGCATCAGCAGTTGCGTATTGCCCAGGACGGTGTCCAGCGGGCTGCGCAACTCGTGGCTCATCTGCGCCAGAAAGGTCAGCTGCATCATATTGTCTGCTTCAGCGCGGGACAGTTCGGCCAGCAGTTGACGGGTACGCTGCACGAGTCCCAGCAATATCACCGGTGCGCTCAAGACCAGACCCCATGAGCCCATGATGGCTATTTCGGGAATCCAGCGGCCGTGACTCGCCGCCAGGGAAAGCCGCAGCAATGTAGCGGTCAGGTACATTGCAAAGGCAAGCAGGAGAAAACCGGCATGGGTCTCCCCATTGCGCCAGGCCAGGTAAGTCCTGATGGACGCAAGAATCAGCGCCAGCGCAATACACCCTCCCCAGACACGGCCTCCGGCGGTGAAATCCACCGTGATGCCATACAGCAACACCATGGATGACAACAGGATGCTCGCCTTTAGCAGCCGGTCTATTCCGCGATATTGTGGGTCCTGACTCAGAAAATGACGCATGAAGGCGTAATACCCGAGGACCGTCAGCAGCGCACTGGCGGCGATCAGTTGCGAGGGGATCGGCCAGTTTGCCGGCCAAAGGTAGTGCTGCAAAACCCCCGAGGCCAGGCTGGCGTTGACCAGTGCGCCGCTCAGGCCAATCGCAAAATAGACGTAAGCAGGCTGTCGTGTCAGTCCAAACATGAACAGCGAAAAGAGGATA
>SXQV01000005.1 GCA_005792805.1 Methylococcaceae bacterium
CAATGGCGTAGTCGGACAGGTCCTGCGGGTCACTACGCATAATGCCGATGTCGTCATGATTACCGACCCCAGCCATGCCATTCCCGTGCAGATCAACCGGAACGGTCTCCGCACCATCGCCGTCGGTACCGGCCAGACCGATCGGCTGGAACTGCCCTATCTGGCCGGTAGTGCGGATGTCCAGCCGGGAGATTTGCTGGTGACCTCCGGACTGGGCGGCGTCTTCCCGGCGGGTTACCCGGTCGCCCGGATCGTGGCACCCCCGGCCGGTGCCTCGCCATCCGGCAAAATTCAGGCAAGGCCGGTCGCGCAGCTGGACCGGAACCGGGAGCTTCTGGTGGTTCGCAGCGACTCGACGCCGGTGCCCCGGATTCCTGAAAAAACGGGCGCGAGCCTCGGCAGCCCACTGACCAATGCCGCCCGATAAGCCGCACGGCGCGGCTGGGGTGGGTGTCCTCGTAAGCCTCATTCTGGCCATGATGCTGCGCATCCTGCCGCTCCCTCCGGGCGGGTTCGTTTACAACCCGGACTGGCTGGCACTCCTGCTGATTTACTGGACCCTGCTCGCGCCGGAGAGGGTGGGTGTAGTCACCGCCTGGCTGGTGGGCCTCACGGCTGACGTATTGACCGGACGCCTGCTGGGCCAGTACGCCCTGGCCTATGTGGTCATTGCCTACGTCAATCTTCAGATGCGGCAGAAGCTCATTGCGCTACCCGTGTTCTTGCAGTGTCTTTGGGTATGGCTCCTCCTGTTATTGGCCCAGCTATTGATTCTCTGGACCCAGCGGATAGAAATGGCAGAATCGATGCGCGTCATCTATTGGTTGCCCTCTTTCACCGGTGCGCTTGCCTGGCCGGTGGTGCTGGGAGTCATGCGGATATTGGGGCGTTATGACGGTGTGCTGCGGGGCTCATGAGCGAGAACTTTACCGCCCAGGACGAGTTCAGGGAGAGCCGTCTTTTCCTCAGCCGGATTGTGGTCAGCGTACTGGCGATGATGTTGGGTGTCGCTGCGCTGGTGGTTCGGCTGATGTACCTTCAGATCACGGGGCACGAGCAGTATGCCAGTCTGTCACGCGACAACCAGGTCAGGATTGCCCCGATACCCCCGAGCCGAGGCCTGATTTTTGACCGGAATGGCGAGCCGCTGGCGGACAATTTTGTCACCTACAGCCTGGAGGTGACTCCCGAACAGGTCAAGGATCTGCCGGGGCTGCTGCGGGAGTTCGGGGCGATGCTGAATCTCAGCGAAAGCGATGTAGAACAGTTCTATGCGCTCAAGGCCAAGCGCAAGGGGTTTGAAAGTGTGCCGATCCGACTGGGGTTGACGGAGGAAGAGGTCGCCCGTATTGCGGTCAGGCAACCCTGGCTGGAGGGGGCCGAAATTCGCACCCGCATGATGCGAACCTACCCCTACCGCGACCTGACGGCCCATGTGGTGGGCTATATCGCACGCATCAACGAGAAGGAGCTGGCCAACCTGGACCCCGCTCAATATCTGGGCACGTTCTTTATCGGCAAGAACGGGCTCGAAAAAAGCTACGAAGCGATACTCCACGGCAAAACCGGGCATGAGGAATACGAGGCCAACGTCAAGGGCCGGGTGATCCGGTCGCTGGGGACGACAGAGGCCATCAATGGGGCTGACCTGCACCTGTCGCTGGATATCGGCCTGCAGAAAACCGCCATGGAAGCCTTGGGTCATTATCATGGCGCGGTGGTGGCCATCGACCCGAGAAATGGTGAAGTGCTGGCACTGGCCAGCAACCCCAGTTACGACCCCAATCCCTTTATCCAGGGCATCAGCAAGAAAAATTACGACGCGCTGCAAAACGATGAGGCGCGTCCGCTCTATGATCGGGCGACCCGTGGCGCGTATCCTCCGGGCTCCACCGTGAAACCGTTTGAGGCGCTGGCGGGGCTGGAACTGCTCAGTCTGTCGCCTGCAAGCCGGGTCGCCTGCCCCGGCTATTTCCGCCTGCCTGGTTCCTCGCACAAATACCGTGACTGGGCACACTCCGGTCATGGTGCCACGGACATGCACCTGGCTATCGTCCAGTCCTGCGACGTGTATTTCTACAGCCTGGCAAACCGTATCGGTATCCAGCGCCTGCACGATTTCATGCAGGGCCGTTTCGGGCTGGGTGCCGTGACGGGTATCGACATCGCCGGGGAAAAAGCCGGGCTCTACCCTACGGAGGAGTGGAAGCGCAAAGCCCGCAAGGCTGACTGGATTGCCGGAGACACCGTGATTGCCGGGATCGGGCAGGGGTTTGTGACGACGACGCCATTGCAAATGGCACGGGCTACCGCGATTCTGGCCAACAAGGGCCTGGATGTCGAGCCGCGACTGGTCAGCCAGATCAAGGCAGGCTGGGATCTGGAAAACCCGTTTCCCCGGCGGGAACAGGCAGGCAAGCCCATTGCGGAAGATCACTGGAACACTGTGGTCAACGCCATGGTTGATGTGGTCCAGCGCGGCACGGCGAGACGGATTTCAGGCGGGCTGGGCTACCCGATGGCCGGTAAAACCGGAACGGCCCAGGTCTTTAGTGTCGCTCAGGGAAAAAGCTACAAAAGTATGCGCATCACCAAGTCCATGCGGGATCATGCCTGGTTCATCGCGTTTGCACCGGCCGAGGCACCGCAGATTGCCGTGGCAGTCATTGCCGAAAATGCGGGGCACGGCGGGACGGTATCCGCGCCAATCGCCAGAAAAATCATCGATCAGTGGCTTCAGCCTGGGGCCGGCAAGCCATGAAAATCGATCCATTCCTGACACAGGTCCGGCTGGGATCGACCGGCAGAAAAAAAAGCGTTCTGCAAAAGCTTCCGCTCGATTTGCCGCTGCTGAGCGGGTTGCTGCTGCTTTCCGGCATGGCCATGGTGGTGCTCTATTCGGCCTCGGGTCAGGATGTTGCGGTTCTCATCCGCCAGGGACTGCGGCTGCTGCTTGCCATGGGCGTCATGCTCGGTGTTGCCTGCATTCACCCCCGTTATCTTTACAATGCCAGCCCAATCCTCTTTCTGGTCGGTCTGGTCATGCTGCTGCTGGTTCTGCTGGTCGGAAAAATCAGCATGGGTGCCCAGCGCTGGCTCGATCTTGGCCTCGTCCGGTTTCAGCCCTCGGAGCTGACCAAGCTCTCCACGCCGATGATGCTGGCCTGGTTTCTCTCGCAGGTGGCGCCTCCGCCGAGCCTCAGGCAGTTTTTGATCGCGGGTGCCTTGATCCTGGTGCCGGCATTGCTCATCGCCAGACAGCCGGATCTCGGCACGGCCATTCTGGTCGGTAGTTCCGGGGCGGCTGTCATTTTTCTATCCGGGCTGTCATGGAAATATCTGCTGGCCCTGGTGGTATTGGGGGCGAGCTCCCTGCCGCTGCTTTGGCAGTTCCTGCACGGCTACCAGCGCGACCGCCTGTTGACATTGCTCAATCCTGAAGCAGACCCGCTCGGGCGCGGCTATCACATCATTCAGTCAAAAATCGCCATCGGATCGGGCGGCGTTGGCGGCAAGGGGTGGCTGCATGGTACCCAGGCGCATCTGGAGTTTCTGCCGGAAAGCTCGACCGATTTCATTTTCGCGGTCCTGGCAGAAGAGTTTGGGCTCATTGGCTGCCTTGGCCTGCTGGCCGCGTATTTCATCATTCTCGCCCGCTGCCTCTATATCGTCGTCCAGGCCAAAGACCGCTATAGCCGTTATCTGGCCGGGGGACTGACTTTGACCTTTTTCGTCTATATCTTCGTCAACATCGGCATGGTCATCGGCATCCTGCCGGTGGTGGGTGTCCCTCTGCCGCTGGTCAGTTACGGCGGTACGGCAACCGTCACCCTGCTCGCCGGATTCGGCATCCTGATGTCGATTCAGGCCCATCAAAACCGCAGGTAGCGGGATCAAGGATTTTCGGGAACAGGCTTTCCCGGTATGCTCCCACTCTGATTTTTCCCCCTGGTTATCCCCATGAAAAAGAACGTTCTCCTTGCCCTCATCGCCGGTGCCTGTCTGGCGCTGTCCGGCTGCTCTACCCAGACCTCCTCGACCACCACGATCCCGGCGGCGGCCCCTGAACCGGCGAAGCCGGCCGGGCTGGCCAAACCCGCCAGCGACGAGCCCAGGGTGATGCTGCCGCCTGCGCCCGGTATCGCCAACCGGCCCGCCGTTCGTGAATTCATTGCAGAAATGAGTCACAAGCATGGCTTCAGCACCGCCGGGTTGACTCGTGCCTTCGACGAAGCCGGGATGGTTCCCGCCATTCTTGACGCGATGGCCAAGCCCTATGAGGCGAAACCCTGGCATGCCTACCGCAAGCTGTTTCTCACCGAAAAGCGTATCAATGGCGGTCAGAACTTCATGGCCACCAACGCGGCGGCGCTGTCGCAGGCCAAATCCCGTTACGGCGTGGCACCCGAAATGGTCACTGCCATCATCGGTATTGAAAGTGCCTACGGGGTCAAGCCCGGTAAATACCGGGTGATTGACTCGTTATCGACACTGGCTTTTGATTACCCCAGGCGGGCGAGTTTCTTTCGCAGCGAACTCGAACAGTTTCTGCTGCTCTGCCGCGAAGAAGGCATGGATTACCTGACGCCGCTGGGTTCCTACGCGGGCGCCATGGGCATGCCGCAATTCATGCCCAGCAGCTACCGCAAGCTGGCGGCGGACGGAGACGGTGATGGGCGGCGGGACATCTGGAGCAATCCGGCGGATGCCATTGCCAGCGTTGCCAACTATTTTGCCAGGAATGGCTGGCAGAGCGGCGCACCGGTCGCGGTGCCTGCCCGGGTCAGCGGTGACGGTTACCGCGAGGCCGTCAGCACCAGAAACCCGAAGGCCACTCACACCCTGGGGCAGTTGGCCAGTCTTGGGGTGACCCCCGCCGAGCCGGTGCCGGGCGGACACAAGGCGGGTCTGGTGCAGCTGGCCGGGGAAACGGGCCCCGAGTACTGGATCACCTTCCACAATTTTTCCGCCATCATGCGATACAACCACAGTCCCCTCTATGCGATGGCCGCTACCGAACTGGTGCGTGAGTGGACGGGGCACGGGGATCGCTGATCATTATTCCGCCAGGCCCGGATTTACCGGGCCTGCTGCTTTTTTCCCTGCCATGCCAGCCTTGCCCCATGATGCGGACGCACCGCCGTTAGCGACACCGGCTTTCATTTATGACGAACGCGGTATTCGTGATCGGCTGGCCCTGTTTGACCGGATCCGCGAGATTTCCGGAGTCAATCTCCTCTACTCCATCAAGGCACAGCCGTTCGCCGGTATTCTGGAGCTGATCGCGCCCGCCGTGGCAGGCTTTTCCGTCAGCTCCCTGTTTGAGGCGCGTCTGGCCTCCGGCATCCTCAACACCCTCTCCCACCCGGTCGCTGCGGTACACCTGACGACGCCCGGCTTGCGTGCGGGTGAGATGCCCGCGCTGGGGCAACAGTGCACGACGGTCAGCTTCAATAGCCTCGAACAGTGCCGGCGGCTGCTCCCAGCGCTGGACGCCTCCGTCCCGGTGGGGCTCCGCGTCAATCCCCGGCATTCGGTGATAGCCGATGCCCGCTACGATCCCTGCCGGGCTCATTCCAAGCTGGGTATACCGCTGGAAGATCTCAAGGCCGCACTGGAGGAAGACGCCGGTCTCGCAAGCCGTATCTCGGGTATCCACTTTCATACCCAGTTTGGTGCCACGGATGCCGGTCCCCTACAGGCCATTCTGCAGAAGCTTGAAGAGCAGCTGGGCACCCGGCTCGATGCCTTGCAGTGGATCAATCTTGGTGGCGGGTATGACCCGCCGGCGGAAGCCGGTGCGCTGGCCCTGGGCCGGGTCATCCGCGCCTTCCGCGAGCGGCATGCGCTGGAGGTCTGGATGGAGCCGGGCCAGGCCATTGTCGGCGAGGCTGGCAGCCTGCTCACCACCGTGGTCGACTGTTTTGAGCGCGACGGCCAGGCCATTGCCGTGCTGGATACCGGCGTCCAGCATTTGCCCGAGGTATTCGAATATCAACGCGCACCGCCACTGAAGGAGCACCGGTCCGAGGGTGCCCATGCCGTGTTGCTGGCAGGGTGTAGCTGTCTTGCGGGAGATTTGTTTGGTGAATACCGGTTTGCCCGGCCCCTGTCCGTGGGTGATCGGGTCACGTTCGAGCGGGTCGGTGCCTACTCGCTCATCAAGGCCAGCTGGTTCAATGGGTATGGGCTGCCCTCGGTTTACCTGCGAAAACCGGGTGGGCGAATGCAGCACATGAAATCCTATGCCTATGAGGATTACCATAAGCAGTGGTCGACCTGACGGTTTCTGTCGGCGGCTGAATCTACAGTCTGGTCCTCAAAACATGATCCTTTACCCCGCCTCCTCTTCCGCATTCCCCCTACGGCGCTGCCGCTGCCTGATTCTGGGCATTGTGCTGGGTTTGCTTGATGGCTGCGCCAGTCAGCCGGAAGCTCCCCCACGTCCCGCCCGCTCGCCGATCAATTTGGCAGTGGTGCGCCATGCCCTGAGCATGAAGGGCATTCCCTACCGGTGGGGTGAGGAAACGCCGCAACGAGGCTTCGATTGCAGTGGGTTGGTGCAGTATGTCTACGGCAAATACGGTGTTCGCCTGCCGCGCACGGCCTATCAGATGGCCATGGCACTGCCTGAACCCGACGAAAGACAACGCCAGCCGGGTGATCTGCTGTTCTTCAACACTACGGGCCAGCCGTACTCGCACGTCGGCATCTACATCGGCCATGACCGGATGGTTCATGCCAGCAGTGCCAGGGGTGAGGTGGTGGTCGGGCCGCTGGACACACCCTACTGGAACAGCCATTTTCTTGGCCTGCGCCGCCCGATTGATTCCGGCTCAGACGAGCCACTTACCGTGGGGCACTGGGTGCCCTGATCCACCAACGACCACAGAGAGCCCCATGCAAGCCATACTGATGACCCAAACCGGTCCCGTCGAGGTACTGGAACTCCACGACCTCCCCGAGCCCCGCATCGAGTACCCGACCCAGATCAAGGTTCGCCTGCATGCCGCTGGCATCAACCCGATCGACACCAAGATTCGCCGCAACGGCCTGCTGGGGCCCGGTCCCCTGCCGGCCATTCTCGGCTGCGATGGTGCCGGAGAGGTGATCGCGGTCGGCGGCGAAGTCGACCGCTTCCGCGCCGGTGACCGCGTCTGGTTCTGTCATGGCGGGCTCGGCGGCGAGCCCGGCAACTACGCCGAAGTCACTATGCTCGATCAGCGCTGGGCCGCCCCCATGCCGCGCACCCTGGACTTTGCCGAGGCCGCCGCCGGTCCGCTGGTACTCATCACCGCCTGGGGCCTGCTCTATGACCGGGGCCGCCTGCAAGCCGGTCAAACCGTCCTGATTCATGCCGGCACCGGCGGCGTCGGCCATGTGGCCCTGCAACTCGCCAAATTGCGCGGTGCCCGTGTCCTCGCCACGGTCGGGTCGGCGGAAAATGCGGCGCTGGCCAGAGACTGGGGCGCGGATGAGGTGATCAACCACCGCGAGCAGGATTTCGTCACCGAGGTTAACCGGCTCACCGGGGGGCAGGGTGCCGATCTGGTGGCGGATCTGGTCGGGCCGGAAGTATTCGCCCGCAGCATCGGCTGTACCGCCCACTTTGGCGATCTCGTCACGCTGCTCGATCCCGGCCATGTCCCACTGGCCGAAGCCCGGCTCCGCAACCTGCGCATCGGTTTCGAGCTGATGCTGACCCCGCAGCTGCGCGGGCTGGATGCAGCGCGCGATCATCAGGTTCATATCCTGCAACAATGCGCCAGCTGGATTGATGAGGGTCGGCTGAGGTTGCATGTCAGTCAGGTCATGCCGCTGGAACAGGCCGCCGAGGCTCATCGCCAGCTTGAGGCGGGCCATACGGTCGGGAAAAGGGTGCTCGTGATCGGCTGAAGTGGCCTGCGTACTTCAACGGGTTTGATTCGCCGGCAACAAGCGCTTACCCTGAGGCGGCCTGAATCCCGTTTGGGCATTTCTATTGCACGCATCGGAGAACAACTATGAAAAAAGTCATGCTAATTTTGATAGAGGCACTGGCCAAGCTGGGCCTCGATAAGCTGGAACGCGCCCTGGCGTTTGGCGGAGGTCTCGTGGTGATTCTGGCGTTTGCCAGCGGTGCCTTCTCGCTCGATCACAACTGGTTCAGCTTCCTGTTTCGCTGGCTGCATGTGATTGCAGGCATCATGTGGATCGGCTTGCTCTGGTATTTCAATTTCGTGCAGATTCCTTCCATGCCGAAAATCCCGGATGAGCAGAAGCCTGCCGTTAGCAAGGTCATTGCGCCCACTGCACTGTTCTGGTTCCGCTGGGCAGCGCTGGTGACGGTGGTCACGGGCCTGATCGTCATCAGCATGAAAGGGTTCGGCGCCCTGGGTGATGCGCTGGCGCTCGGCTATCTCAAGGGCGGTTACTTCACGTACATCGGCATTGGCATGTGGTTGGGTCTGATCATGGCCTTTAACGTCTGGAACATCATCTGGCCGAACCAGAAGATCGCCCTTGGCATGGTCGAGGCCACGGCAGACGAAAAGAAAGCCGCCGCCCGCCTCGCCATGCTGACCAGCCGCCTCAACACCCTGTTCTCCATCCCCATGCTCTACTTCATGGTGGCGGCCCAGAACGTCGCTTGATGCCGGGTCGGGAGAGGCGCACGCCTCTCCCTCGCGCACACAAAAAACCCGGCTCTGGCCGGGTTTTTCGTCAGCAAGGGTCAAAAATCCGGATTGGGGGCAGATGAAGCGTGTGATTTCCGGCCATCTCGCATTCCTTAAGCCTCATCTCCCAGCGGAGTCATAATGGACAGGGCATGGCACCGGCTGCCACGCTGTCGAGATCTGAGCCGAATTCGTGAAGGTGAGTTGTTTGGCCATGTCAGGCAACCCCAGGGGTTTCCATCAGTACGGGTTATGGCGGCGAGGTACAATGCCTCATCCCCCGAAATCCGCCTATGCCATGCACCGTAAAAAACTCCCCATCGGCATCCAGACCTTTCGTGAAATACGAGAGGGCCATTATTACTACGTCGACAAGACGGCCTTGGCCCAAAGGATGGTGGATGAGGGAAAATATTATTTCCTCTCCCGCCCCCGCCGTTTCGGCAAG
>SXQV01000043.1 GCA_005792805.1 Methylococcaceae bacterium
ACGTATGGTGCCGTGCGGTATAGCCGACATTCTCCAGATCGTTGTGCTTGCCACCCGCCCGAACGCAGCACTGAGAAGACGCCGCCCGAACGTAGGGGCGCTCTTCTCGACCAAGAAACACATCTTTGAATTGCACCATCCCCGCATTGGTAAACAGGAGGGTAGGATCGTTAGCGGGAATCAAGGGACTCGAAGCGACGGGCTTGTGCCCACACTCTTCGAAAAAACTCAAAAATAAACTCCGCAGTTCGGCGCTGGTCATGCTTCAGCCGTTATTCCATTCGTTAAAACTGACATCACTCTTCACTACCGCCTTGCCGCAACCGGCGAAAAAGGCGGTGAATCTGATCACCGGAAAAACCTCGCCACAGCAAGTAGCGCTGGCAGGCTGCCCGCTCTTTCAAAGAAGCGGGCATGCCGCCACCAAACTTTCGGGAGTAAACCTGGTCTAGCTGATGATCCCAATCCAGAGATCCCATCTCGGGAACATCCCCTGCATCAATCCCTCGCTGGCACAATTCCTGTCGAATCCTGTAAGCGCCAAAACCTTTAGCCAGGCGACTTCGGGTGAACACCTCGACAAAACGGACATCGCTTTGCAGTCCGCGATCGCGAAAGTCTTCGATCACCGCATTGACGAGTCTCTCAGGAAATCCCTTGTGTACCAGTTTCTGGCGTAATTCTTCCTGGCTATGCTCACGAAGGGCCAAATAGCTCATACAGGCCGCTTCAAGCGACGGCCTCAGTTCATCTGCTTCGTTCAGAAGCTTTCCTCTGCTCCGACTGACGCAGCCGGTTTAACCGCCGCTTCGCCCCTGGCACCAAAAGCCTTCTCCCGAATACTGGCTTCCAGAGCATGAGCAATGTCTGGATGCTCCTTCAGATAGGTGCGCACATTGTCCTTGCCCTGACCTATCCGGTCGCCGCCATAGCTGTACCAGGAACCGGCCTTTTGCACCAACTCATGGGCAACGCCCAAATCAACCAGCTCCCCTTCACGGGAAACCCCCTCTCCGTAGATAATCTCGAACTCGGCATTACGAAACGGTGGGGCCACTTTGTTCTTGACCACCTTGACTCGGGTCTCATTTCCAACCACTTCGTCACCATTTTTGATCGCACCAATGCGGCGAATATCCAGGCGAACCGAAGCATAAAATTTCAGCGCATTACCCCCCGTCGTCGTTTCAGGGCTACCAAACAAGACTCCGATCTTCATGCGCATTTGATTGATGAAAATCACCAGTGTGTTGGACCGCTTGATGTTGGCAGTCAATTTGCGCAACGCCTGCGACATCAATCGCGCCTGCAAGCCTACATGGGAGTCTCCCATCTCGCCCTCGATTTCGGCCTTGGGGGTCAACGCTGCCACCGAGTCGACAACGACGATATCAACACCGCCAGAGCGCACCAACATATCGGCGATTTCCAATGCCTGCTCGCCAGTATCGGGCTGGGAAACCAGCAACTCTCCGAGATTCACGCCAATCTTCTCCGCATAACCGGGATCAAGAGCGTGTTCAGCATCAATGAAAGCCGCCACCCCGCCGAGTTTTTGAGCCTGCGCGATAACCTCCAACGTCAACGTCGTCTTACCTGAAGATTCCGGACCATAAATCTCGACGATGCGGCCACGCGGCAACCCACCACAACCCAGAGCAATATCCAGCGTCAGGGAACCCGTTGGAATCACGTCAAGATCGCGGTTTGCCGGCGTATCACCCATGCGCATCACAGAACCCTTGCCGAATTGCTTTTCAATCTGGGAGAGCGCAGCACTCAAGGCTTTTTGCTTGTTTTCGTCCATCCGGGTGACTTTAGCTCATTAGTATTCAAAATAGCCCAAGATTATCTCACAGCACCCCATACGGGGATACCGCCAGGATATCCGACGAAAGTCGTCTCGCGGCCTACAAAATCAGAGCGGCCAAGCTCCAACCCTTGAGTAGACTGAACCTGAAACCGAGGGGCGAAACTCGACGGGATGGAATGCATTCACTTCAAACTGAACTGGTTCAGACAAATCTCCCAACGGCGACAAGATCGCAACGAATCCTGCCGGCCAAGCAATTGTTTTTTCGCCACCGCATTGGGCCGGAACGCAAAAAACACACGAAGCGGGATGTCTTCACTCACGAAAAAGATCCAGCACTCCCTGCAAGGCCACAACTACGGCCTGTCGCCGAACGGCCCGACGATCACCTGATAACACCGCACGGTGTACGGTGGCATCACGGTCAACTCTTTGCCAGGCAAACCAGACTGTGCCCACCGGTTTGTCTGGTGAACCTCCCGAGGGTCCTGCTATCCCGCTCACCGCCACGGCTACCCGTGCCCGACTCAAGCCCAAGGCTCCCGAAACCATCGCCCGAATCACGGGTTCGCTCACCGCACCGAATTCGGCAATAATTTTCGGATCCACCCCAAGCATCTCCGTCTTGGCGACATTGCTATAGGCAACAAACCCCCGATCAAACCACACCGAGCTGCCAGGGACATCGGTTACACACTGCGCAATCCATCCACCCGTGCAGGATTCAGCGGTTGCCAGCATGCTGCCTTCCGTGGTCAGTAACTGGCCTACCCTTTTAGGCAAGTCGTCCAGACCGAAACCATGGTCATCTGCCACGACTTAAATCTACGATCAAATAACAACCACACCCCACCAAAATCATTCACCTATCAGTCGAACGGATGACGGAGAACGATGGTTTCCTTGCGATCAGGGCCAGTGGACAGAATATCCACAGGCACTCCCACCAAGCTGGCGACGCGATCTATATAATTCCTGGCCGCTTCAGGCAGTTTATCTAACTCGGTGACACCGGCCGTCGACTCTGACCAGCCCGGCATCTCCTCGATAACAGGCTCACACTGAGCATAAGCCTCAGCGCCGATAGGAACGGCGTCAATTTCCATGCCCCGATAACGGTAACGAGTACAGATACCGATCGTGTCAAGCCCATCGAGCACATCGAGCTTGGTCAGACAGAGACCGGAAAGGCTGTTCAGCCTGGCCGACCGCCTCATCAAAACGGCATCGAACCAGCCACAACGCCTCGCCCTGCCGGTCGTCGCCCCAAATTCAGCCCCTTTGCTGGAAAGATGCTGACCACGATCATCGAATAGCTCAGTCGGGAACGGGCCATTACCCACGCGAGTGGAATAAGCCTTGGTAATTCCCAGCACATAATCAAACTCAAGCAGTCCCACACCCGTCCCTGACGCGGCCCCACCCGCCGTGGTATTCGAGGAAGTGACATAGGGATAAGTCCCATGATCGATATCAAGCATGGCACCCTGAGCACCCTCGAATAGCACATTGCTACCGTCTTCTTCACGAAACCGATGAAGATCGCCCGCCACATCACCTAGCATGGGTTTGATTTCCTCGCCTATCTTCACAAGCTTGGCCAACTCCACAGCGAAATCGAGCGGTTCCTCATGAAAATACTGACTGAGTACAAAATTGTGGAAATCCAGCAATTCCCTTAGGCGATCTTCCAGCAACTTGGGGTAGAAGAGGTCTCCCGCCCTAAGACCACGACGCGAAACCTTGTCCTCATAGGCGGGGCCTATACCCCGGCCTGTGGTACCGATCGCCTTGGCACCGCGAGCTTTTTCCCGTGCCAGGTCAAGCGCTACATGAATGGGAAGAATCAGCGCACAGGCTTCACTGATAGTCAGCCGCTCGCGAACAGGAATCCCAGCGCTTTCCAGCACCCCAATTTCGTTCATCAGTGCTTCGGGTGAGAGAACCACGCCGTTACCAATGTAACAACGGACGGTTTCCCGGAGAATGCCCGAAGGGATCAAGTGCAAGACGGTTTTTTTGCCATCAATCACGAGCGTATGACCGGCATTATGACCACCCTGGAAGCGAACAACCCCCTGGGCACGCTCAGTCAGGATGTCCACCAGCTTGCCCTTGCCCTCATCACCCCATTGCGTGCCGATCACTACGACATTTTTTCCCATTCTTTTTCCCGTTTTTTGTTTGTATGCAGGTGTCTTTCAGACGGCCCGCCAGTGACCATTCTCTTTCCTAAGCAGCTTGCCGCAGCCCAAGCCCTCCGCAGACTCGGCCTCCCCGCCCAAGGACTGGATGACGACCCTACCCTGGCTACGCAGCTCCGCAATCGACTGATCAAGCTGGGCATCCTGGATCGCCGGCGCAAAGATGAGGTCGTCGCGACACTCCTTGCTCCCCGGGGACAATCCAGCCAGCATCTTCAGGTCGGCACTGAAACCCACGGCTGGACGTGCGAACCCAAATGTCCGGCCAATATCATCATAGCGGCCACCACGAGCTACCTCCCTGCCTTGACCAGAGGCGAAGGCGGCAAAAACCACCCCTGTGTGGTATTGATAACCGCGCAACTCTGCCAAATCAACATTGAGCGGCAAATCAGGATGACGTGCACCTAGAATCTCGGTGATCGCCGACAATTCACCGAGCGCAGCGCCAATCGGACTCCCTGCCCCACTCAAGCGGGAATGCGCCTCCAGAATCACATCTCTGGAGCCATTTAGATCCAGCAAGGCTCTCATCATGTCGCCAGTGGTCCTTGATACACCGACGCCGCCGAGAAATGCACCGAGATCAGTCGCGTCTTTACGCTGAAGGATGTCGAAAAGAATGGATTCTTGGGGTTCCGTGAGCCCCGCCTGTCTGGCAAGCGCACGATAGATGCCCACATGCCCCAAATCCAGGTGTACGCCGGGCACAGCCGCAATCTCAAGGGTCTCCAGCATCAAGCGAATGACCTCAACAGAGGCAGCTACACTGCCATGCCCATATAGTTCCGCTCCGACCTGAATGGGATTCCGTGACTTGTCCAGATGGCCCGATAGGGCATGCACCACAGAACCGAAATAGCAAAGCCGGGATGGCAAACCCTCGACCGCAGTCCGTGCATCGATGCGTGCGACCTGAGGAGTCATATCCGCCCGCAAACCAATAAGCCTCCCACTCACCGGATCCGTCAGCTTGAGCGTCTGCAGATCGAGTTCATGGCCAGTCCCAACCAGCAGCGAGTCGAGAAAATCGACCATCGGCGGCATCACCAATCGATAGCCCCAAGTGGCAAATCGGTCGACCAAGCGGCGCCCTAACCGATCCAGCTTCTCTGCTTCGCCGGGAAAAATCTCTTCGATACCTTCAGGCAATAGCCAGCGGTCTTGCGTCAGCATGATAGCGTGTTGAGGGGTTCCAAAAGGGCGATATTACTGGATGACAGGCTCTTTCATCCAGTAATAAAGCTCCCGGTATGCCGTAGTTCGTTTCAAATGGGGAAAGCCGTAAGCATTCCAATGGCCCGTTTTATTTAGGCTTCTTGAAGTACTGAAAGAACTCCGAATCAGGCGAAACCACCATGAGACTGCGATCATCCTTAAACGCCTGCCGATAGGCGATCAGGCTACGATTGAACTGGAAGAATTCCTTGTTCCTGCCATAAGCCTGCGCATAGATGTCAGATGCGGCGGCATCGCCCTGACCACGACGAATTTCTGCGTCTCTCTGCGCCTCGGCGACCAGAACATCGCGTTGACGATCCGCTTCGGCCCGGATTTTTTCCGCCGCCTCAGCACCGCGCGAACGGAATTCGCGAGCCACTCGGGCTCTTTCAGCCTCCATTCTTCGGTAAACGGATGAGCTGACCTCTTCCGGAAGATCAACCCGCATGACTCTGATATCGGTGACTTCCACGCCCAAACCGGCGACGGCAGGAGCCACCATCTTGGTGAGCGAATCCTGGATGCGTCCGCGATCAGAAGAAACCAACTCACGAATGGTGCGCTTGCTGAACTCATTCCGCATGGCGTCCTTGGTGATCTGATCTAGCCGGATATTCGCCTGAGACTTGTCGCCAGCAACCGAGGTGTAGAACTTCGTCACATCATTGATGCGCCACTTCACGAACCAGTCCACGATGACGTTTTTCTTTTCCGAAGTCAGGAACCGCTCCGGTTTTGACTCCAACGCAAGAATCCGATCATCAAACTTTTTGACCTGGCGATACGGCAGCTTGAAGTGAAGCCCGGGGGCGTAGTCGTTACCTACGATCTTCTTGAACTCCAACAAAACCGCTTTCTCGGTCTCCGATACGGTAAACGTCATGGTGAAGAGCAGGAAAATCCCGACCAGTCCAAGCCCGGCAATCAAGTTGTTTTTATTCACGGCTGCTGCCCCCTAATTTCACGGCCACGCGAGGAGGCAGACCTCGCTGACTTCGCGCCAGTTTCATGAACTTCATGCACTACCGCAGCAGGCAACTCTGATTCGTTGGCCACCCCTGAAGTAGCACCAAAGCGTTGCAGTTTGTCGACTGGGAGATAGAGCATGTTATTGGAGTCCTTCACATCGACTATGATCGCGCCGGTTTGCCCCAATACGTCCTGCATCGCATCCAGGTACATCCGTTCTCGAGTGACATCCGAAGACTTTTCATATTCCGCGAGCAGTTGCAGGAAGCGTGAAGACTCCCCCTCAGCTCGGGCAATAGCCTTCTGCTTATAGGCTTCCGACTCTTCGAGCAGGCGGGCCGCCGCGCCACGCGCCTTGGGCACCACCTCATTGGCATAGGCCTCGGCCTCATTTTTCAGCCGCTGCTCGTCCTCCCGGGCTTTGATGGCGTCCTCGAAGGCATTCTGCACTTCGTCAGGGGGCTGAGCATCCACCAGATTGACGTTACTGACACTGATGCCAGTCTTGTATTCGTCAAGTGTCTGCTGTATTTCCGCTTTGATTTCGTCAGCAATATTACTCCGGCCTTCGGTTAGCACGAAGTCCATGGTGCTCTTGCCTATCACTGCTCGCTGTGCACTTTCAATCACCTGTTTAAGGGTGAGATCAGGATCAGCTACATTGAAAAGATAAGCCTGCGCATCCTTGATCTGATATTGAACAGCCAATCGTATGTCGATGATATTTTCATCCTGGGTCAACATCATGGCTTCTTTTGGCACCGAACCCTGGGATTGCTGACGCCCACCCGAACGATAACCGATCTCCAGGAACCGCTGCTGCTCAATGTTCACCACCTCTACCTTCTCGACAGGGGCAGGAAAATGCCAATGAAGACCGGGCAAGGTGGTATCGGCATAGGCTCCGAAACGCGTCACCACTCCGCGACTTCCCTCATCGACCAGATAGATGCCAGTCAGCGCCCAGAGACCCAAAGCAACCGCAGTGACCAGCCCCACCAACTGAGCCGGCGCCTGATGCCCACCCGATCCACCAGAGGAACCACCGCCAAAAATACGGCTCAACTTGTCCTGTAACCCCTTGAGCACCTCATCCAGATCAGGGGGAACAGGCGGCTGTTCACGACCACTCCATGGGTCTTTCTTATTTCCACCCGGCTCATTCCAGGACATTGCATTTCTCTCCAGCGTGTAGTCTGAGACTACGTAGTTAGTGTTTATTACTCTTTCCCAGAGACCAGGCACCGTCAGCGCCGAGCCACTCATCAGGAGACGCTCCACCTTTCAGGCAGCATGCACCCCGGCATCCTGAGCCGCTTCACGGACATCGAGCATGGAACCAAAGCGGACATCCAAAAAGCGAAGGCTTTCGGGTGGCCCCTCTACCCGCATTGACCAGCCACCTTGCTCATCTTTCTCATCACGAAGGATGGTGGCAACCCGATAAAGTGAAGCACGTATCTCACCGTCCGTGGGCCCCAATTGTAAGTCACGCACGATGGTGGAACCGCAAAATCGATCACGCAAACAGTCCGTCAGAAGCCCCAGTCCCAGCTTCGCCTGCGAGGACAACCACACCTGGCTGATGTGACCGCTTTCATTTTTCTCGACATGCGGGAACACATCTTCCAGCCGGTCTATTTTGTTCATCACACGGATTTGCGGCACTTCATCTGCACCGATTTCCTCAATTACCCGGTCAACTTCGTCTATCGTCTCCGCCATCTGCTCATCGCTTGCATCAACGACATGCAGCAGCAGATCCGCCTCGACCGTCTCCTGCAGGGTAGAGCGAAAAGCCGCCACCAGCTCGTGTGGCAAGTCCCTGACAAAGCCGACCGTATCCGCCAGTACCACCGGCTGATGAGGTCCAATCATGCAACGCTTGAGCGTGGGATCCAGTGTCGCGAAAAGTTGGTCAGCCGCGTAAACGTTCGCCCCCGTCAACGCATTGATTAGGGTCGACTTACCTGCATTGGTGTACCCGACCAATCCCACGACGGGAATTTCGGATCTACGCCGCGCTCTGCGGCCTTGACCACGCTGTTTATCAACTTTTTCCAGACGTTTCTGAATTTGGCTGATCCGCTTACCGATCAACCGTTTATCCGTTTCCAACTGAGTTTCGCCGGGCCCCCGGAGACCGATACCCCCCTTCTGGCGCTCAAGGTGCGTCCACCCCCGCACGAGCCGAGTGGATAAATGCTTGAGTTGTGCCAGCTCCACCTGCAGCTTGCCCTCATAGCTTTGGGCTCGCTGAGCAAATATATCGAGAATCAGACCGGTTCGGTCCAGTACCCGTACATTGAGCTCCTTCTCGAGATTGCGCTCCTGGCTGGGGGAAAGCGGGTTATTGAAGATCACCAGCTCCGCCTCGTGAGCCGCGACCATGGCGGCCAACTCGCCCAGCTTGCCCTTGCCGATAAAAAAGCGGGGATCAGGAGCTTCGCGCTTGCTGACCAGGATGTCCACCGGGGATGCGCCAGCCGATATGGCAAGCTCCCGGAGCTCCTGAACGGCATGTTCGCTCTGCCCCGCTCCCCCATAGACCAGCACAGCGCGCTCGCCTGATTTGGGGCGATCAAACAAGAGAGGCCTTCAGGAAGTCAAACAAGGGAAGGAGCCTCTGCGTATCGGCATCGACCAGGATCAAACCTCTTCCTCGGCTTCATCCTGCCCCTGCAACAGCCTCACCTGTCGAGCAGGGACTATCGTGGAGATAGCATGCTTGTAGACCATCTGACTCACCGCGTTTTTGAGGATAATCACATACTGATCAAAAGAATCGACCTTCCCTTGGAGCTTGATCCCATTGACCAGATAGATTGATACCGGAACATGCTCCTTCCGTAGCGCATTCAGGAATGGATCCTGTAAGTTTTGACCCTTAGACATTCCATTTCTCCATTATTGTTTTAGATTTTAAATCTAATGACATTCATATTCCGGGGATTATTTAATCAAATTTTACCGTAAGCTGCCATGCGACTTTCGGCAATCAGTCGACAACCATGCAGGCGGGGAGGTCAGTGCCCCAGAATATCGGTCACTGCAGCGGCAAGCTTACCGGCAAGACTTCTCACCTTCTCACCATCAACTCCTTCCACCATGACCCGAACCAGAGGTTCGGTTCCGGAAGACCTCAACAAGACCCTCCCCCGGCCCGCCAGCTCCCGCTCCACCTCAAGTTTCAGGCTTTGCACGGCATCGAACTGATCCAAATCCACCCGCTCCCGGACCTTAACATTGACCAGACATTGCGGATATTTATCCATCGCCTGCACCAACTCGGCAAGACTTTTTCCGGTTGACCGCATAGCTTCCATGACCTGCAATGCCGCCACAATGCCATCACCCGTCGGTATTCGATCACGGCAGATAATGTGACCTGAACTCTCACCACCGAGAGTACTCTGGTGGGCCATCATCATCTCCATGACGTAGCGATCACCCACAGCCGCCCGCTTAAGGCCGACACCCAGCTTTGACAAGGCATGTTCCAGCCCCAGGTTGGTCATCAGTGTTCCAATCACGGGACCGAACAATTCACCCCGGGCCTGCCTGGCTGAAGCGATGACGAAGAGCAACTCATCTCCATCCACGATGTTGCCCGCGTGATCGACCATGATCAGGCGATCACCATCACCGTCCAGCGCCAAGCCAAAGTCAGCGCCCTCTTCGAGTACTCTGCCCGCCAAAGATTCAGGCTTGGTCGCACCCACCCCCTCATTGATATTGAAACCATTGGGATGGTCACCCATGGTGATTACGGTGGCGCCTAATTCGGAAAACACGAACGGCGCAACATGGTAGGTCGAACCATGCGCACAATCGACCACCAGCTTGACCCCATCAAAGTCCATGCCAGTGGCTATCGTACTCTTGCAGAATTCTATATACCGGCCCGCCGCATCCTTGAGGCGTGTGGCTTTACCAATGCGAGAAGAATCAACCGTGGTCATCGGCTGATCGATTTCGCTCTCTATCAATCTTTCTATGTCGTCCGACAGCTTTAGACCATCGGGACCAAAAAACTTGATGCCATTATCGTAGTAAGGATTGTGTGACGCGCTGATGACAATTCCAGCTTCCGCACGAAAAGTCCGCGTCAAATAAGAGATGGCCGGCGTCGGCATGGGCCCCATCAGCTGCGTGTTGACCCCAGCTGCAGAAAGCCCGGCCTCCAGCGCCGACTCGAACATATACCCCGAAATTCGGGTGTCCTTGCCAATCAGCACCGTCGGATCCTTCCGATCACGCGCAAAAACCCGCCCGGCGGCCCAGCCCAGCTTCAGGACGAAATCAGCGGTAATCGGGTAAGTTCCGACCTTGCCGCGAATACCATCCGTTCCAAAATATGCCCGACTCATGCTTTACTCCATCACCAATTCGGCGCTAACCCAAGCGCTTAAATTATCCTGTCAAAAAACCAAGTCCCTGCCTGAGCAGGGGCTCAAGTCACGTTAGATTGAGTACAGAAAAATTTAATGCTGCTCTGCCGCCTTACCCAGCTTATCGGTGGCTTCTTTTTCAGCTTCGGGCGGCTTGGCAGCTGATCCATCGGCAGGAGGAGCTTCATCCCAATTCTGCGGAGGGCGCGGCACCTTACCCTCCATGATGTCATCAATCTGGAAATGATCGATGGTCTCGTACTTCATGAGCGCATCAGCCATCAGATTAACCTTGTCCAGGTTCTCCTTCAGAATCCGCTCGCTGCGGTCGTAATTCCGGTCGATGAAGGATCGAATCTCCTCGTCGATGAGGTGCGCCGTCTCCTCCGAGACCATTTTATGCTTGGTAACGGATCGACCCAAGAAGACTTCACCCTCCTCCTCGCTATAGGCCAGCGGTCCCAAACGTTCCGACAAGCCCCAACGAGTGACCATGTTCCTCGCCAAATTAGTGGCCCGCTCGATGTCGTTTTGGGCTCCTGTCGTCACTTTTTTACGGCCAAAAACAATCTCCTCGGCTATGCGGCCACCAAAGAGACTGGAAATCTGGCTCTCCAGTTTTTCCAGGCTGGCGCTATATTGATCCCGCTCCGGCAAGAACATGGTGATTCCAAGTGCCCGCCCACGCGGCATGATGCTGACCTTGTAAACCGGATCATGGTCGGGCACCAGGCGGCCAACAATGGCATGCCCCGCTTCATGAACAGCGGTGAGGCGTTTTTCTTCCTCACTCATCACCATGGACTTACGCTCGGCACCCATCATGATCTTGTCCTTGGCC
>SXQV01000006.1 GCA_005792805.1 Methylococcaceae bacterium
CCAAAAGTAATCGGTCATGGTGGTGGGGTGGCCATCACTGATGTTGTAAGCCTGCCCCGGTTGCCCGCGTCGTGCGGCCGCGATACAGGCGACGGCCAGATCATCGGCGTGAATGCGGTTGCTGTAGGGGGATTCTTCCGGGATCAGCACAGGCAATCCTTGGCGAATGCGCTCGACCGGCAAACGCCCTGGACCGTAAATACCCGGCACCCGAAGAATAACAACGGGTATGCCGGTTTGGCGGCTCCAGTCGCGCAGAATCTGTTCCGCCGCCATCCGGCGTTTACCACGATCCGATTGCGGATTGAGCGGCCACTCCTCGTCAATCCAGGCGCCAGCGCAATCTCCGTAAACCCCGCTGGTGCTGATGTACACCAAACGTTCCGGGGGGCTTATCAGGGCTGCAAGACAGTTTCGCAGCCGAGGATCATCTGTTCCTGACGGCGGTGGCGGGGCAAAGTAGTAAAGCGTCGACAGCTTGTCCGGAAGTGCCGTCAGGCTCACGACAGCATCCAGATCGCCCCGGACCACACCGAGGTTTTTGGCCTCAAGTGAGGCGGCTGACGATTCTGATCGCGCAAGGGCAAGAACGGTTTTCCCCTCCGCCTGTTCTAGCCTGGCAACACGTTTACCGATATCACCACAACCGATGATGAGATCGGTCGCGTGTTGTGCTGCTGCGACGGGAGAGTTGCCCATTTTGCAATTCCTCATGAGGGTGAGATCAAGAGGTTAAACAGCCAGCATGTCTCTGGCGTCACCCGGCGGGTTCCGTTGAGCCTGCCGTCGAATCAGTCAGGTTACCGGCGGAGAAAACAAAGGGAGACGCCCAAACTTGGGCGCTTGAAGAGAAGAGTATTCTCCGCCTGCGCCGTAACACGCTTTCGCCCTTGAACCAGAGGTTCAGGTGGGATCAGCGGGCCTCGAATCAGGCTTTCCGCTCGGGGCGGACCTGCACACATCAATGGCCCTGAAGCTCCCGGGGTTTTAGATTAGGCTCAAGAAGTAACCCAGCGGGCTTCGAACGCTGCAGAGAATACCGGGCCGAATTCTACCGCCTTGGCGGACAACCGCAACATCCAAATTTACGGGCGGATTAATGGCGTTGGCGCTACCCAGTGTCAGTCTATCCGGCGCTGCTTTTGTTGAAGCAGCTCATGGGCGATGTTGAGGGCGGCCATCACAGCGATACGTTCGGTGCCGATGATGCGGCCAATGTCGCGGATTTCACGCATTTTTTCATCGAGATAACGGGCGGCAACCAACAGATCATGCTGTTCGTCCGCAGGACAGGAAACGGGATATTCCTTGCCAAGAATCTGAACCTTGATCGGCGGAGATGAGTCACTCATGGGGATATTTTGAAAAGGGTACATTGGTTGATATAAAGACGAATGCTAGGATAAAGAATTACCTACAGACCGACAAGGCAAGCCGCCATGAAGAACGACATGAGTTTTGAGGATATTCAGGACACTCTGATTCAGTGCGATGTGTCCGGTACCGCAGCAGAGGCTCATGGTCTGCTGTCTGGCATGCTTTGCATGGATGTGGCGACGGACTGTCAGCAATGGCTCGGGGATTTTTTCGGGCCTGAACTGGCTGACATTGAAGGGGAAGACCGGCGCCGTCTTGACCGCCTCTATCAACAGACCCGTCGTCAGCTGGTTGATTTTGATTTCACTTTCGAACCCCTGCTGCCTGACGATGACGACTCCCTGGAGGATCGCGCTCAAGCCTTGGGTGAGTGGTGCCATGGTTTTCTTCAGGGTATCGGCTACACAGGCAAAAACTCCGGTTGGCCGGGCGGGTGTACAGAAATTCTCAGCGACTTCCTTGAGATCGTCCGACTCGATCCGGCCGCCGCCGGTGAGGGTGATGAGTCCGCCTACACCGAGCTGACCGAATACGTCCGGGTGGGTGTTCAGGTCATACATAGCGAATTACAGTCCCAGACACCGCCACAACATCACTAGAAGATTCAGTTAGGTCATGCTCAAACTCAGCGACTTCAAACATCGCCGCAAGCAACTGATGCGGCGGATGAAAAAGAACAGCGTGGCAGTATTGGCGAGCGCACCCGCGAGTATTCGCAATCGGGATGTCGAGTACCCATTCCGGCAACATAGCGACTTCCATTACCTGACCGGCTTCCATGAACCGGAAGCCCTGGCGGTCTTTGCGCCGGGCCGGAAACAGGGTGAATTTGTCCTGTTCTGCCGGGAGTTTGATCTGGAAAAGGCTATCTGGACCGGTCACCATGCGGGGCTTGAAGGGGCCAAAACTGACCACGGCGCAGACGAGGCTTTTCCGATCGGCGAGCTGCACGAACAGCTCCCGGAGCTTCTGGAAAACCGGGATCGCGTGTACTTTCCTATCGGTCAGGATGCTGAACAGGATCACGCGGTCATGTCCGCCGTTAATGTATTACGGGGTCGAGCGCGGAGCGGTGCGCAGGCACCCTACGAATTTATCGCGCTTGAGCACGTGCTCCATGACCTGCGGCTTTTCAAATCACCGGAAGAAATTCGGATCATGCGAAAAGCGGCCGATGTCTCTGTGCTTGGCCACCTGCGGGCCATGCGGGCTTGCCGTCCGGGACGCCGTGAATACGAAATCGAAGCCGAGCTTGCTCACGAATTTGCCCTGCATGGCATGCGGTCGCAGGCCTATCCCAGCATAGTGGCGGGTGGTGCCAATGCCTGTGTCCTGCATTACACCCAAAATGATGCGGTGCTGCACGACGGTGATCTATTGCTCATCGACGCCGGAGCAGAGTGCGAAAACTATGCAGCAGACATCACCCGAACCTTCCCGGTCAACGGTAAATTCAGCAGCCCCCAACGGTTGATTTACGAACTGGTGCTGGAAGCCCAACTTGCCGCGATCGAAGCGGTGCGGCCGGGACGCCGGTGGAATGAACCCCATGACGCGGCGGTAAAGGTGTTGACCAAGGGTCTGATCCGCCTCGGGTTGATTGAAGGAAAGCCGTCCAGGCTGATCAAGGATGAGGTCTACAAAAGATTTTACATGCACCGCACGGGCCATTGGCTCGGCATGGACGTGCATGACGTGGGGGCTTACATGGTCGAGGGTAAATGGCGCGAATTCGAGGCGGGCATGGTGCTGACCGTGGAACCGGGTCTCTATATCGCGCCGGACTGCCTGGATGTCGATCCCTGCTGGCGGGGTATCGGCGTCAGAATTGAGGACGACGTTTTGGTCACCAAGGACGGTCGCGAGGTGCTGACCAGCGCACTGGCAAAATCGGTAGAGGACATTGAGACCATCATGGCAGGCAGATCATGAGTACCGATACCGATTACGACATCCTGATCGTCGGCGGTGGACTGGTCGGTGGAAGCCTCGCCCTGGCCCTGAAAGATTCTTCCCTTCGTATCGGCCTCGTGGAAGCGCTGTCGGATGCCGACCGGCAGGCCTCTCCCGCCGGGGACCGGGCGTTGGCCCTGTCGCGGGGTACCGTACAGATTCTTGATAGCCTCGGCGTCTGGACCGATGTCGCATCTCAGGCCATGGCCATTCGGCATATTCATGTGTCCGACCGGGGACACTTCGGTAAAACTCGCTTACATGCCAAAGACCGGGGCGCTGACGCACTAGGTCACGTGGCTGTCGCTAGAGTCTTGGAAGACGCCATTCAACAGCAACTGGACGGTTCATCCATCACCCGGCTCTGCCCCGCTCGCATCATGGGCATCAGGGCCGGTCAGGACAGCGCACTGGTTGCGCTCAGGCACGGCGACGAGAACCTGAATTTATCTGCACGCCTGGTGGTGGCGGCAGACGGCGGCAATTCGACCGTCAGAACGTTGCTAGGTATCGAGCAGAAGGTGAGCGCCTATGGTCAGACTGCGATCGTAGTCGAGGTCAATATAGGAAAGGATACAAACTTCACCGCTTACGAGCGGTTCACCTCATCGGGACCACTGGCATTTTTGCCACTGGAGCGACGGAAGTGTTCTGTCGTCTGGACAGTCAAGGACGAAGACGCACAGGATTTGCTGCATCAGGGTGAACAGGAGTTCACGACCAGCCTGCAAGCAGCCTTTGGATACTGGCTGGGCCCTATCTCGCTCGCAAACCGGCCTCAGGGATTCCCATTAAAGCTCATTCAGGCCGAACGCATGACAGATGAGCGGGTGGTGTTGATCGGCAACGCCATGCATCAGATTCACCCCGTTGCGGGTCAGGGTTTCAATCTGGGATTGAGGGATGCGTCGGTTTTGGCGGAACGCATCCAGATTCAGACCCGACTGGGCGAAGATTTCGGTAATACGCCGTTCCTGCATCAGTATGCGGAGGCGAGGCGAACAGACCTCAACCGGGTCATTCGCTTCACCGACAACCTGGTAAGAATTTTCTCCAGCGACTTCCCGCCGCTAAGCTTTGCGCGCAATATTGCACTGATGGCGCTTGATCGGCTACCGGCCGCCAAGCGGCTGCTCTCCCGTCATGCGATGGGATACGGAACTCAGGGATAACGGAGGGGGAAAATTAGTATAACTGGGGAAATCCAGATTCCACTACCCACCGGTTGTCGTCTTCATCAAAGCGCCAGCGCTGCTGGTCGATGACCGTTTTCTCTACCACACTACCGGGCGGGATATAGCGGATTTCAACCGTCTGCATCATCACTTTTCCACTGGGCAGAACGTCCCTGAACTGGGGGCTGTAAGAGGTCACTTTGATTTCTGCTAGCGCCTTCCAGTCTGGGGGACGGGAAGGTGGTGGATCCAGGTAAGCCACCGCCTTTTTGAACAGGTTCCAACGGATAGCAGAACCGTAGCCACTAACCTGTTCCTCCATCTTCATCAGATCATAGTCATGCGAACAGGCGGAGAGGAGGCAAATCAGAGCGAACCAATACACGGTTTTCACGGTCAGAGCTCAAGCTTAGGTATAGCGGTTGAAAAATTGGGGCGCTGGGCAGCCCCTTTCTTAAGCATAGCGCTATAGAATAAGGGGGATTTTTTGACGCCTCTCGCGTCGGAAGCCTATAGTAACAATTCACGAAAAGTCGTCGGAATCCATTATGAAATTTCTCTTCTGGGCCATGGGGTTACTTGCTGTCATCTACTTCATGTCCGTATTCACTCAAAGCACTCATGGCATTGACGGCTCCTCTCAACGGTCCGCTGCAAATTCCTTAAAGAAATTGAAGCGCTACATGACCACCCAGCAACAACATATATTCGAGACGTCCTACGGGGTTCTTGGCGCCATCAAGTCCAAGGAGGGTCCAGATGCATTTCTGCCCTTTGTGGATGGCAAAAGTCCAGATGAGATCATTGACCTGGCACGCCAGGAAGTTAGCGCCCGTATCGCAGCGGGTGATCCGGATCTGGTCAAGTACGGAAGCTGGGAAAACCTGGTGGGTCTTGGAACCCAGCCTGCCGGAAATCCATCAGGCAGCAGGTCTGAAGCCGTTCAGCCCTTGAGAAACTCGGTGCGCAGTGGCCGGGACGAGCCCGCCGTCGCCGTGCCAGCACCAGCCCGTTAAGCCGTCAAACCGAGGACTGGTCTGCCTCCTCCTTCGATAAGCGAAGCGCCGCCTGGTATGCCAACTCCCGGCGCGCTCCGCTGATATCCACTGTTAGTCTGACGGCCGTCTTCAGCGAATTTTCGGTCAGCAGGAGTTTCAATACGCGAACTTGCTCGTGCGTCAGTTCATCTGCCGTAGAGCGGTCGCCTGCCCCTTCGATCAGCAAGACAAACTCACCCAAACGCATCTCTGGGTCTGCGGCGAGAATCAATGCCGCCTCGCCAATCTGGGTCTCCACCAAGGTCTCGTAACGTTTGGTCAACTCCCGGGCAATGACCACCCGGCGTGTATGGGGAAAAATCTCCGCCGCATCGCGCAGGGTTTCCTCAACCCGGTGTGAGGACTCATAGAAAATAAGCGTCCTGGGCTCGTCTTTCAATGACTCAAACAAGGCTTTTCGGGCCTGGCTTTTGCGTGGGGGAAACCCCTCATAGGCAAACCGGTGACCGGGCATGCCGGAAGCACACAGGGCTGCAATCAGCGCACAGGGTCCGGGTATTGGCGAGACACGAATGCCAGCCTCCCGCGCCCGACGAACCAGGGGAAAACCCGGATCATTAATCAGGGGGGTTCCCGCATCAGAGATGAGCGCCACTGTTTCACCCGACAGAAGACGGTCAACCAGCCGTGACGAGATGGCGTCTTCATTGTGCTCATGCAACGCCAACAATGGCTTGCCGATACCGTAATGGTCCAAAAGGGGCCGGCTGTGCCGGGTGTCCTCACAGGCAATGACATCGACGGCTTTAAGTACCTCTACCGCGCGAAACACAAGGTCGCCCAGATTGCCGATCGGTGTGGCGACTAGGTATAGTACGCCGGCTGTGGCTCGCGTTTCATGCCTCATTCTTTGCTGTTCTCCCGGGGGATTTTCACCATGCGGATCAAACGTATTCTCTTGCTTGCAATCGGAGCATGGGGATTAACGGCCTGCCAGAGCATTCTCCCCCGTCTGACCTCTGCTGCCACGCCTCCGGACGATCCACAAGCCGAAGCGCTGCTTAAGTCCGGCGATTATGCCGGTGCGGTTCAACGCTATGAGCAATTGGCCGACATGGCCAGAACCCCCGATCATTACTGGCTGGCTGCGGCCGATGCGGCGCTCAGATCCGGGGACAGTGCTACCGCAATAAACATGGCCAACGCCATACATCCACGTGAACTGAGCCAGACGGATAACGACCGGTTGCTGCTCCTCACC
>SXQV01000044.1 GCA_005792805.1 Methylococcaceae bacterium
ACTATGATGCCGCAGCGGGCATAGGTGCTTTTACCGAGGCAAATCACCAGCACATCGCGTGGAATGCGGAAGTATTCCACCGTCCGGGCTAGGGCGAAGGAATTGGGGGGAATGATGCAGACATCCTGCTGTACATCGACAAAGCTGCTGGCGTCGAATGCCTTGGGATCGACAACGGCGGAATTGATGTTGGTGAATATCTTGAATTCATTGGAACAGCGAACATCGTAACCATAGCTGGAGGTCCCATACGAAATACCCCGGCCCGCCGCTCCTTCACGAACCTGCACCGGTTCAAACGGTTCGATCATGCCCTGCTCGTCCGCCATGCGGCGTATCCAGCGATCCGATTTGATACCCATCAGTCATTCACCACGGAAATAGTTGGAAACCGCGCACTGTAATCACGCGATTTAAGGGCCAGCCGCGCCGCCAGCTTGCGGGCGATCTCGCGGTAAATGGTGGCCGCCTGACTGTCGGGCTGGGCAATAACCAGCGGGTGACCGGCGTCCGCCTGTTGCCGGATATGGATGTCCAGCGGCAAGGCACCCAGCAGGTCGGCACCGTATTTCTGCGCCATCTTCTGGCCGCCGCCCTCGCCGAAAACCGGCTCGGCATGACCGCAGCGGGAACAGACGTGGATGCTCATGTTTTCGATCAGGCCCAATACCGGGACACTCACCTGCTGGAACATCCTGAGCCCCTTTTGTGCATCCAGCAGGGCAATATCCTGCGGCGTCGTCACGATGACGGCACCGGACACCGGAATCTGCTGCGACAGTGTCAGCTGAATATCGCCGGTTCCCGGCGGCAGATCGACGATCAGGTAATCCAGATCGTCCCAGTCGGTATTGTTGAGTAATTGCTGAAGTGCCCCGGTCACCATCGGGCCGCGCCAGATCATGGGCTGATCCTCGTCGATCAGAAAGCCAATCGACATGGCCTGTAGCCCGAAAGCCCGCATGGGCTGGATCCGGTTGCCCTCCCTGATTTCGGGCCGGCCAGAGAGCCCGAGCATGTGCGGCAGGCTGGGGCCGTAAATATCGGCATCCAGCAGTCCAACCCTTGTCCCCTCCTGTACCAGCGAAGCGGCGAGATTGATGGCTGTGGTGGATTTGCCCACACCGCCCTTGCCCGATGCGATGGCCACGATATTGCGGACCCCGGGAAGCGGCTTCAGGTTTTTCTGGACGGCGTGGGAGACAATTTTCTGCTCCACTTCGACCGCGACCGAAGTGGCGTCCGTGTCGGCCAGCACCTTGCGGGCCAGCGCCTCACGAATAACCTGGTGAAAATCAGCCGCCGGATAACCCAGCGCGATATGGAGGCTGACCGCCTCGCCATCGACCGCGATCTTGCTGACCATCCGGGCGCTGATCAGGTCCTGGCCCAGGTGCGGATCTATCCAGCCCCTGATGCTGTCTTCCACTGCCGTTTGTAAGCGTCCCATGCAATCTCCGGTAAACCCAAAAAGCGGGATTTTACACGGGTCCCCTGCATCCGCTGTCAGTACCGCAGCGATCAGCCCGGCAGATGCCCTGTCAGGCCGGAGCTAGATCATCACCTGCGTGCCCAGCTCGACAACGCGGTTAAAGGGAATCTGGAAATACCGGGCCGCCGAACCGGCGTTTCTCGCCATGGTGATAAACAGCCGGATGCGCCAGAAGGCCATTTTTTTTGAGGGCACCGCAAGCAGCGTCTCGCGGCTGATGAAGAAATAGGTATCTTCCGGGTCGATGTCGATTTCCCTGCTGCATGACCGCAGGGTTTTGGGGATATTGGGGGATTCGGCAAAGCCGTAGTGCAAATTGATGCGGAACACCGAGTCCGCCAGCTTGTGGACGGTCCGCCGCTTTTCCGGGGCAACCCGTGGAGTTGGCTCGGTAATGACACTCAGGATGATCACATTGTCGTGCATCACATGGTTATGCCGCAGGTTGTTGAGTAACGGCACCGGAATGCCCCGGCGGCTGGTGGTCATGTATACCGCCGTCCCGCTGACCGTCACCGGCGGGTCCTGCTCCAGCAACGCCACAAACTCGTCAACCGGCATGGCCTGTTCCTGAAGATTCTCCTGCAAGATGGTGCGTCCCCGCCTCCAGGTGCTCAACAGGATGAACACCAGACCGCCAATGGCCAGGGGGAACCAGCCGCCATCGGGTATTTTCGGGATGTTTGCACCGAAGAAGGCCAGATCAATCAACAGGAAACACAGCGCGACCAGGGCGCTGGGGTAAGGGTTCCATTTCCACAGGCTGAGCACCACGACAAAAGCCAGAATCGTATCGATAGCCATGGTGCCCGTCACGGCAATACCGTAGGCCGCCGCCAGGTTGGATGACGATTTCATGGTCAGGATCAAGCCTATCACCCCGATCATGAGCAGCCCATTGATGGCCGGGATATAGATCTGGCCCATCTCACCTTCCGAGGTGTATTTGATGCTGAACCTCGGACAAAAGCCCAACTGAATCGCCTGGGCGGTCAGAGAAAATGCGCCGGAAATTACGGCCTGTGAGGCAATGACCGTGGCCAGCGTCGCCAGAATAATCATGAACGTGAGCCACTCCGGAGGAATGGTCAGGTAAAACGGGTTGTGTACGGCGGAGGGATCCCTGATCAACAGGGCGGCCTGACCAAAATAATTCAGCAGCAATGCCGGCAGGGCGACAAAGAACCAGGCCTTGCGAATCGGGCTTCTGCCAAAATGGCCCATGTCCGCATAGAGGGCTTCACCGCCAGTAACCGACAGCACGACGGCACCCAGCACCAGAGCGCCATGCCAGCCGTTGCGGACGAAGTAATGTACGGCGGCGGCGGGGTTGAGCGCCTCCAGTACCGCCGGTGTTTGCAGCATGCTCCGGATGCCAAAACCGGCGAGGCAGACGAACCAGACGATCATGATGGGGCCAAACAGTCCGCCCACTTTTTCGGTGCCATGCTGCTGCGATTTGAACAGGATGAGCAGGACCGCCAGCGCAATCGGGATGACATAGGCATGTAACCCGGGCTTCAGTACCTCCAAACCTTCAACGGCACTGAGGACGGAAATGGCCGGGGTAATGATGCCGTCACCATAAAACAGCGACGCCCCGATCAGGCCCAGCAGGAGCAGCAGATAGCGCCAGCGCGGGCTGATCTGCGCCCGCTGAAACACCAGCGACATCAATGCCATGATGCCGCCCTCGCCCTTGTTGTCCGCTCTCATGATGAAGAGCACGTACTTCAGGGAAATGACAATCAGGATGGACCAGAACACCAGCGACAGGATGCCAAGGATGTTTGCCGTAGTGGCGGCCACTACCGGATGCGCACCGCCAAAACACTCCTTGAGCGTGTACAGAGGACTGGTGCCGATGTCACCAAACACGACGCCGAGTGCGGCAATGACCAAACCTTTATTCTTGCCGTGTGCTTGCATGACTCAACTCGCCGCTGCCTCTGTTTCGGAATAAAAACTGTCGGGCACCTTAACCATAGCGCCCGGCAAAGGCAAGCCGCACCGTGGGCAAACGAAGGCGATACCAGGCGGCAGGCTGCCGTGAAGTGGCCGCCACGCAGGGAAACTCCAGCAACAGGGCTCTGCTCCAGGAATCTCCCTTATAATCGCCCTTTTTGAACCTCGGCATCATTCCTCCATGAAAATCAGCATCTACGGCACCGGCTATGTCGGGCTCGTCACCGGCGCCTGCCTCGCTGAGGTCGGTCATCACGTCGTTTGCAATGACATTGACCAGACCAAGATCGACAATCTCAATCGCGGCATCCTGCCGATCTGGGAACCGGGACTGGAGGACATCGTCGAGCGCAATGCCGCCGAGGGCCGCCTGAAGTTCACCACCGACCTCGCGACCGCCGTTCATCATGCGGAAGTGCAGTTCATCGCGGTGGGTACGCCGCCGGACGAGGACGGGTCCGCCGATCTTCAATACGTGCTGGCGGTAGCTGAAGGGATTGCCCGGCACATGGACGCTTATCGCGTCATCATCAACAAGTCCACGGTTCCGGTCGGTACCGCCGACAAGGTGCAGGCCAGAGTAGCCGAAGGCCTGAAGGCCCGTTCTTTGGACAGCGCGTTCGACGTCGTATCCAACCCGGAATTTCTCAAGGAAGGCGCCGCCGTCGGGGATTTCCTGAAGCCTGACCGCATCATCATCGGCACCAGCAGCGAGAAAGCCCGGGAGCTGATGCACGAACTCTACGAGCCGTTCAACCGGAATCGCGAGCGCACCATCTTCATGGACATCAAGAGCGCCGAGCTGACCAAATACGCGGCCAATGCCATGCTCGCCACAAAAATCAGCT
>SXQV01000045.1 GCA_005792805.1 Methylococcaceae bacterium
AAGCCAGAGGAAATGGCCAAACAGCGCGAGATTTTCGTCACCGGCGCGACCGGCCTGGGCATCGACGAGAAAATCTCCGGCTATATCTTTGACCTGATGGAGAAGTTTGCCGGTTACGGTTTCAACAAGTCACACTCGGCGGCTTATGCCCTGGTGTCCTACCAGACGGCCTGGCTCAAGGCCCACTTCCCGTCCGGCTTCATGGCCGCCGTGCTGTCTTCCGACATGGACAAGACCGACAAGGTCGTGGTGTTTATCGAAGAATGCCGGCAAATGAAACTCGAACTGCGTCCGCCTGATATCAATCATTCGGAATTTCGGTTCACCGCGCTCGATAACGGGTCCATCCAGTATGGTCTAGGGGCCATCAAGGGAGTCGGCGAGAGCGCTATCAATGAAATTCTCGAAGAACGCCGGAAAAATGGTGTCTTCGCCGACCTGTGCGATCTCTGCCGGCGCATTGATACGCGCAAGGCCAACCGCCGAGTGCTGGAAGCCCTCATCCGTGCCGGAGCGCTGGACAGCATCGATCCCAATCGTGCCGATCACATGGCCGAATTAACCGATGCCCTCAAAGCGGCAGAACAGCATGGTGCGATGGCCGCTTCGGGTCAGAATGACCTGTTCGGACTGCTGGATATGCCCACAGAGGAGACCGCTCCCTCAGGCAAACTGCAGGCCGGATTCTGGTCGGAAGAGGAGCGGCTTAATCATGAAAAATCGACACTGGGGCTGTATCTTACCGGTCACCCCATCGGCCGGTTTGAAAACGATATCGTCCATTTCATCACTGATCGGCTTGGCCCCTTGAGCGAACGGCACGACCGCAGCGGCAGCCCTGAAGGCACGTATGGCCGGCGTCAGGAAATAAAGGCCGTGGTTGCGGGGTTGGTCGTCGAACTTCGCACCAAGCAGAACAAGAATGGCAAGCGCATGGGTTTCGCCACGCTGGACGACCGCACCGGAAGACTGGAAGTTGCCGTATTTTCGGAAGCTTTCGACCGGTTCCGTGAATACTTGGTCAAGGACACTCTGCTGGTCGCGGAGGGCAATCTCAGCTGGGACGATTTCGCGGGTCAACTCAGGCTGAGCGCTGAAAAGCTGATGAGCATGGACCAGGCTCGGGTCGCGTTTGCCAAGCGGGTGATGCTTTGGCGGTCAGCAGAGAAAGTCAGGGAAGGGGCATCACCCGAATGGGTGGAAAAATTGCAGCAGCTGCTCGGACCTTTCCGGGGCGGGCATTGCCCGGTAATTATCGAATACCAGGCTCAGAGTTCGCAAAGCCTGGTGCAGCTGGGTGAACAGTGGCAGATCCGGCCCGAGGAAACACTGCTGATCCAGCTCAAGGCGTTCTTGGGTGAGGAGTGCGTTGCCCTTCAGTACTCCTGAAGCTTAGGGCGAACTCTTTTTAGCAATGGCTGCCTTGGTTTTGGAGGAAGCGTCCTTCCCGGCGGAAGTTTTGGTGCTGGAGGGCTTCGGTGTATTGGCTTTAGTCGCCTTGGCACCGGTTACCGTGGTCGCTCCGGCCATACGGATAGACGTGTTGCAGGTCGTTCTCAGTTCCTGCTTTTCCTTCTTGTAGACATCCATGGCGACTTCACCCTCGTCGGCACGTTCAGCCAAGGTGAGCAGTTTTTCAGCACAGTCAGAAATAATGCCCCGTTGTTTGGCGGTGAATTTCCCCAGAGACTCTGTGGCCGACTCATTGACGCATGTCTGCCGCTGAGAAAGCTGGCCAACGACCACAGGATATTTCTCGCTGCATTGTTCTTTGGTGAGCGGGGCTGATTTCTTTTCGCCTGAACTCTCGGCAATGAGTGGATTGTCCACCAGCCCCTTTTCCTTGACTGACTCCGCCGACATCGGCTCTGTGGTCGTTGTTTTCCCGGCTTCAAGAAAATCTATGCCACCACAACCCGCAAGACCAAGCGCCATAACGGCAACATAAAGTCCAAGTTTCATCTCTAGCCTCCTGACCCACATCGATTCAAAAATGACTAAACGCCTCACGCGAAAATTTTCATCCGGGCAGATTACGCATTGTGCGGCGGTGAACGAAAATCCATACACTCCTTGCGATCATACTCCGCTATTTTACCTTCACCGCCCGCCTGGAAAGTGCTTGGCAGAGCGTCTACCTGTTGTACCATTTTTCATCGCCGTGGCTACTCACGAAGCAGGCAGACTGTTAAAGTTCGCCCATAAAACAAACCTCCGGTAATTACCATGACATTAGCACCCACCACAACTTATTGGATCGACACGCTTTACGACCTGACCTTTGAGTGGCTGGAATGCCTGATTGACAGCTGGATCAAGAGGGTCAGCGTGAGTTATGGAAACTATCGCATAGTCCTGCCACGATGGCTGGTCCTTATGACACTGATTGGCCTGACGATGGCGTTCGCCTAACCGATTCTGGCCGCCGTCGTTTACACCAGACAAGCCTCCGTCCCACCATACCGGCAAGGACCATCGCCCAATGCCGGGCAGACAAACCAGGAGAGCCATCCAAAGTCGGAACTTTAACTTTCTGACAAATCGGAGTTCCAGCTCCCCAATAAGCAATCCTGGGTCATGCATGGCTCGGTACCAGCAGGAACTTGCACGATACTTCAGCCCATATTTCGCCATGAGCGTCTCCTCCAAACATCTCGAATTGCTGGCACCGGCCAAAACTGCCGATATTGGCATCGCGGCCATCAACCACGGTGCGGACGCCGTTTACATCGGCGGGCCAGGCTTTGGCGCTCGCCACAATGCGGGCAACGCCATCGCCGACATCGAACGGCTCACCCGCCATGCTCACCGCTACAACGCCCGTATATTCGTCACGCTCAACACCATTCTGCGTGATGATGAACTGGAGCTCGCCCGTCGTCTGGCCTGGCAGGTTTACGAGGCCGGTGCCGACGCACTTATCATTCAGGACATGGGCTTCATGAGGCTGGATCTTCCGCCCATCCAGCTACATGCCAGCACTCAGTGCGACATACGTACCCCAGAAAAGGCCCGCTTCCTTCAGGACGCCGGTTTCTCGCAGATCGTGGTGGCCCGCGAGCTGGACCTGGAGCAGGTTCACGCCATAGCGGATGTGCTGGACGGCGCGGTGCTGGAATTCTTTGTCCATGGCGCGCTATGCGTGGCCTACAGTGGGCAATGCTACATCAGCCATGCCCATACCGGACGTAGCGCC
>SXQV01000046.1 GCA_005792805.1 Methylococcaceae bacterium
GACGGCGGCGGGGCTGTTGGCGCTGCTGCCATTGCAGGGCTGGCTGTTCTTTACCCTGTTGCTGGTGACAGGGTTGCGTGCTCGAACGGGTTTTGTGGCGGCGCTTGCGCTGATGACCTACAGTGAATTTGCCCTGATCGCAGCGGTACCCGTGATTGACGCCGGCCTGCTGGAGCCGGGGTGGAAGCCCGTGCTGGGGGTGGCCGTGGCGGGTTCATTGGGTCTGGCCGCGTTGTTGAATCGTTATTCACATCGTCTGTTTAACCGGCTGGAGCCCTGGCTGATTCATTTTGAGCGGCGGGTGCCGCATCCTGACCAGGTTCCCGCGAATTTTGGCAATGCACAATGGCTGGTGGTTGGCCTGGGGCGGATCGGCAGGGCGGCCTATGAGACATTGGATGGTCAGCGCCACAAGGTCATGGGGCTGGATGCCGACCCCGCCCGCGTAGGCCAGCTCAAGCGGGAGGGGTTGCGAGTGGTCTATGGCGACGTCGAGGATCATGCGTTATGGGCACAGGCGAACACGAGCCGATTGAGCGGTATTGTGCTGGCGGTGCCCGATTTTCGTGCGCGTCAAGCGGCGCTGGCGCATATCCGGTCCAGCGGGTTCCTGGGCACCATTGGCACCACCTCCTTTAATGTCAGCGAAGATCCCGCCTTGTTCCAGTCAGGTGCCGATGTGGTGTTTCATCCTCTCACGGAAGCCGGCGAACGCCTGGCCGAGCGTGTCTTGGAGACGCAGGTTTCAGCGGCGAGCTGGTCGGGTAGATTCGGCTGCCCCGAAGAACAGGGTTCTCACCCGCTCCCTTCCTACGGCCTGAATCAGTTCGGAGGCGGAGGTAAACGCCAGTACCGAGAGGAAGATGAATAGGTGATTGGCCAAAAACAGGGGCCAGAGGGTCTCCGACAGATATTGCTTCCAGGCGGTTGCGAAATCGAGGTGGTGATGTAGCAGGGGGAACATTTCCTCGCATAGCAGGGCAAATGATCCCAGAAGACTGTAGAGCAGGGTTTTCCAAATCGTGCTGTACATGAGGGGGTGCCCCGCGAACACATTCATGAAACGCCGATCACCCAGCAGCAGGTAAAGCTTCCCGAAGACCAGCGCGGCAATCGTGGCCGAAGCCGACCGGGCAGGAGTGATACCGTAGCTTTCTTCGTCCAGGTGACGAATCAGCATCGCCACATGAAAGACGCCCATGAAAAAGAGGGTAGGCGGGAGCGCCTTGCTTGCTTCGGTGGCGATGAATCGGAACAGCTTGCTCATGGTCGATCGAATCTTTTCGGGAGCGATTCAGGATTGTTGAGGGGGTGGGACCCGAAACAGCGCCAGTGCCATCAATCCCCAGCCCGCCATGAACGATAGCCCACCCAGAGGGGTAATCATGCCCAGCCAGCGCAGTCCCGAAAGGCTCAGTGCATAGAGGCTCCCGCAAAATAGTAGCAGGCCGATCACCATGGCGCTGCCAGCCCAGCGGAGCACGCGTGAACCCGGATGCCTTTCGGCCACAAGGCCAATTAATCCCAAGCCCAGCGCGTGCCACATATGGTAGTCGACCGCTGTCCGGTAAATGGCCAGGTCGGCCTCGCTGAGCTGACCCTTCAGCCCATGGGCACCAAAGGCCCCAAAAGCCACGGCCAGCAGCGCTGTGAGGGCTGAAGTGATGAGGAGCGTTCTGCTTTTCATGGAAAAAGGGTCGGGTTGGATTTTCGGGCTATCTTACCTCTCGTCCGACCGCCTTTGCCGGGCAACTCAGGCTCGTCATCCATCATTTGGAAGGCGTGCTCATTGACTGAATTTCTCGAAGTCCTGGATGAACCCGCTGTTCCCATTGATAAATTCGCGGCGGCTCTGAAAGAAACGGGTAAAGCGCCCAGGTAAGGATTCCGGTGTTAGCCTGACGCCGAAGACATCGTCTCCCCACCTGTCCATGGGGTCTGCGCGGCGGTACATAAGGTCGAGCATGATGTCCCCTAGTTCATAGTTGAAATGGCCAAAGTCCTGCCAATACCTGGTTTGATTGTTGCTGATTTTCTCAACAAGACCACTGGAGAAGCCCTGGAAATCCCATAATTCAATATCCCCACCCTGCTGACTGGCATCGTTCACAATCTTCGCCATCTTATAAATTAAGTGCCACCGTTTCGGTAGGTCATCACACAGCATCAGTTCCATCCATAAGGCATGTATGGGATATATAACAAGCTTCACCTGTACTTTGCGCTCAACAAGCTGCCTTAGTAGTTTTTCGAGCCCGCGCATATCCACTTCGCCATCTGGGGGTACCCATGCCGGGATGTCTGTTGATCTTGGTTTCGGGCAGGCCTTACCTTTGGAACGAATACGATATTTGTAAAATTCCTGGGCAAAAGAGGCCTCTATCTTGCCGGACTGATAACGGTGATAAAAAAGCATTCCATCCAGGGTATGTGTTGGCCGTTTTGCTTGCTGGGTCACGGTTTTAAGGGATGCTTTCAAGGCGTCGAATGAAAAAAGCAGCTGCGAGGGTTGAATGGCACCCATTTCCTTGATGCGTGAACTGCAATCAAGGCTTGGCAACGGTTCTGGTGAAATCCCAATGACGACTGTTTTTAACTCCGTATTGGCGAGGGCATATTCAAGATTACAGTAGACACGATCCCACCACGCCGCCTGCATTCCGAAGTTGTAGCCATGGTAAGTTCCATCATTGGTAAAGGCAGGGTGCGCCGGGTTCATGCCGGCTTCGAGAACCGAGCTGCTGAAGATGACGGCATCAGGCCTGGTTTCCCTTAGAATGACCGGCTTTACATGCCGTTCATAGTTGGTGAACTGGGTTTTTACCGAATTAAAGCCATCTATAGTAATGTCGCGATAATACCAGAATGGGTCCACCACGCGGTTAAACAAACCCGTCAGCGCCAGTAGTGCACCCAGGCTGGCCAGACATATTCCAAAATATCTTTTTCCATTCATGCGGGTCAGAACTGAAAATAGATGAATTCACTCAAGCCGGAAATCGACAAGAATGAGAAGAAGCCGAGTATTACTGTGGCCATTGTCCATGCTTTGTTTGTCGTCCAGGACCACCATCTAGCTTTCCCCATGGCGCTATCCGAAAAAATATCCACGGTATTAGGCAGTAGCCAGCAGATTGCGAGGGAAAGGGCAATCATTCTTGATTCAGCACCCGCCGCAAAGAGCGTGTTGGTGCTGGGGTATGCTCCATGATCCAGCAGCCAGTTAATGGCACCGCTCCGCTCGTCCAGCCATTTTACTGGAATCCCCAAGCCATTTTTCCCTAGCATGCCGCTGACTATCTTTGTGGCGGCAGGAATGGATTCTGCCCGGAAGAACACCCAGGCTACCACTACAGAAAGAAAGGTGATGGCTCCGCAAAATAACCGGTAAGCACCATGACCGGTTTGGGTCCAGCCCAATCTTGTGAGTAGTCCTTGCCAGGCATGATTAACTATCAAATAGATGCCATGCAGACCTCCCCAAGCCAGGAAGGTCCAGTTTGCGCCATGCCAGATTCCGCCTAACAGCATTGTCATGAAAAGGTTTAGGTAGCGGCGTGCCTTGCCTTTTCTGTTGCCACCTAGCGGGATATATAAATAATCTCTGAGAAATCGAGATAGCGTTATATGCCATCGCCGCCAGAAATCAATAATGTTCAAGGCCTTGTATGGGGAATAAAAGTTTATTGGCAGCTTCACCCCAAACATTTGTGATAGACCGATGGCCATGTCGGTATACCCGGAAAAGTCGAAATAGATCTGTAGTGCATACGATAATGAGCCGCCCCATGCTTCCAGAAAGCCAATTTTTGTACCAGCCGCAGCGGCATCGAATACTGGAGTGGCATAGATGGAAAGATTGTCAGCTAATAACAGTTTCTTTGCCAGCCCGAATGTAAATAGAGTCATGCCTAAGGCGAGGTTGTCATAGTTCAGCCGATAAGTTTTTTTATCACTGAACTGCGGCATCATTTCCTTGTGATGAAGCACAGGGCCTGCAATCAGATGCGGGAAATAAGTAACGAACATGCAGTAGTGAATAAACCGGTACTCCTTGGCTAACCCCTTGGAGGCATCGACCAGAAAGGCAATTTGCGTAAACGTAAAGAAAGATATGCCAATGGGAAGAACGATAGCGCCAATATGGAAGCCAGTTCCAAACAGCTCATTCGCGCTTGCCACCAGCAGGTTCGTGTATTTGTAATATATGAGTAGCAGAAGGTTGGCGCTGACCGCAGAAGCCAAGGCTATTTTATTCGCTTTGGCATGGCCTTCATCAAAGCGGCGGGCTATGAATCTGCCAAAAAAATAATTAAAGGTTATGGAACCCAGAAGCAGCACCACATAGTCTGGACTCCACCACGCATAAAACAGAAAAGATGCAGCCGTCAGCCATGTGGCTGCCAGATAATGACTGCGTTTCCCCAGGCTGAAGAAAACGAAGCACGTAATGGGTAAATAGCAGAGAATGAAAATATAGGAATTGAATAGCACTGGTTTTTGTTCTCGGTGGCTTTGGTTCCATCCATCACAAGATGTGCAACTATCAGTACGATTGCACGCACCTGTCAATCCCATGAGTGGGGCGATGCAGTGAGAATGCCTCGCTTCGAGGCCAATGCCCGTAGGGTGTGTGCCTGATGAAAAAAGCGGGCACTCGGCCCGCTTTTCGGTTCGGTGAAGCGGGCGGTCAGCCCATCACATTCTGCAACAGCCCGTTCAGGCGGCGGACGAAGGCGGCCGGGTCATCCAGTTGAGCCCCTTCGCTAAGGACGGCCTGATCGTAAAGGATCTCCGTCAAGTCAGCGAAACGGGTCTCGTCGGGCTCTGCTTTCAGCTTCACGACCAGGGTATGGTCGGGGTTGAGCTCGAACACCGGTTTGCTGGCCGGAATGTCCTGGCCGGCCGATTTCATGATCCGCTCCATGGTGCGGCTCATGCCGTAGCTTTCGCTGACCAGACAGGCTGGCGAATCGGTCAGTCGGGCGCTGATTTTCACCTCGTTGACCTTATCGCCCAGCACGGCCCTGATGCGGTCGATCAGCGGCTGGAGTTCCTTGGTGGCCTCTTCCTTGTGCTGCTTGTCGGTTTCGTCCTCCAGTGTGCCCAGGTCCAGGTCGCCTTTGGCAATCGATTGCAGCGGCTTGCCTTCATATTCGGTCAGGTAGCCGACCAGCCAGTCATCGACCCGCTCGTGCATCAGCAGCACTTCCAGACCCTTCTTGCGGAAAATTTCCAGATGCGGGCTGTTTTTCGCGGCGGCGTAACTCTCGGCCGTAATGTAGTAGATCTTGTCCTGACCCTCTTTCATGCGGCCGATGTAATCGTCCAGCGACACGTTCTGTATGTCCGAGTCGTTGTGCGTGGACGAGAAGCGCAGCAGTTTGGCGATGCGGTCCTTGTTCTTGAAATCCTCGATCGGGCCTTCCTTGAACGCCTGACCGAATTCCTTCCAGAACGTCGCGTATTTCTCTGGCTCGTTCCTGACCAGGTCTTCCAGAAGACCCAAAACCTTCTTCACCGCACCGGAGCGGATTTTTTCCAGCAGCGCATTTTCCTGGAGGATTTCACGCGACACGTTCAGAGGCAGCGA
>SXQV01000007.1 GCA_005792805.1 Methylococcaceae bacterium
CTGCCGCAGGACGGCCGCATCAAGCTACAGGTGCAGGGCAAGGAACTCGACTTGCGCGTATCGACCGTACCGACCATGTACGGCGAGAGCGTGGTCATCCGTCTATTGCACAAGGAAAGCATCAAGTTTGACTTTAATACACTGGGATTCGAGGGAGAGTCGCTGCAGCGTTTTATCGATGTTCTGGAAACGCCCCACGGCATCATCCTGATCACCGGCCCAACGGGCAGCGGTAAAAGCACATCGCTCTACACTGCGCTGCACAAGATCAACACGCCTGATCGCAAAATCATCACCGTTGAGGATCCGGTCGAATATCAGCTGGAAGGGGTCAATCAGATTCAGACCAAGCCGCAGATCGGTCTCACCTTCGCCTCGGCTCTGCGTTCCATAGTCCGCCAGGATCCGGACGTCATCCTGATCGGTGAAATGCGCGACATCGAGACAGCGCGCATCGCCGTGCAATCGGCACTGACTGGCCATTTGGTCCTGTCGACCCTGCATACGAATGATGCGGCTGGCGGCGTCACCCGCTTGCTGGATATGGGGCTGGAGGATTACTTGATAACTTCCACAGTCAACGGAATCCTTGGGCAACGCCTGGTGAGGCGGCTCTGCCCTCACTGCCGGGAAGAATATGAACCGCTCCCTGAAGTCGCCGCAGAGTTGAAGCTGTGGAACTACAGCGATGAACGGACTATCTTTCTCTACCGGCCCAAAGGGTGTGAAGCCTGCGATGGCACAGGCTATCGTGGACGTCTGGCCATCACAGAATTACTGGTCATGAGCGACGATATACGGCGACTGGTCATGAGCAATGCACAAGCGCGCAAAATTGAGGAGCAAGCCTTGCTTGAAGGCATGCGCACCATGTACGAAGACGGCATTCGCAAATCCGTTCAAGGCCTGACAACGGTTGAGGAAGTTCTCCGGGTTACCGCAGATAGCTGACACCGATCCATCATTACGCCATGCCACTATTCCATATCAAGGCCGTCAACCGCGATGGTGAAACCGTCGAGGAAGACCGCGAGTCACCAAACGAGAACGCGTTGATCCTGTCCTTGCAGGAGGAAGGCTTGCTACCGATCCGGGTAGTTGCCGCCGGCTCCAGCCCCCTCAGTTTCCTGCGCATAGGTCGTCGCGGTTCGAAGATCTCCCATAAGCAGGTCACGCTCTTCACACGGGAGCTACGGACCTTGCTGGAGGCTGGCCTCCCCCTGGATCGGGCACTTTCTGTCCTGCTGGAATTGACCGAGAAAGAACCGGATTTCAATGCCATGATTGGCAAGATTCTGGAGAAAATCAAAAGCGGTGCGCAACTGTCCGATGCACTGGAAGCTCAGGGGCCGGTGTTCTCGCGGTTCTATCTCAATCTCATCCGGGCCGGTGAAGCGGGCGGCGCGCTTGAGGTGGTTCTGGACCGGCTTACCCAATACCTCGACAGCTCCAAGGAACTGCGCGATACCGTGACCACCGCCATGATCTACCCCATCATTCTGGTGATCATGGCCGTCGGCTCGTTGCTCCTGCTGCTGACTTTTGTCGTTCCTCAGTTCACCGAGATGTTTGACAGTGCCGGCAAGGAACTGCCCATCCCAACGCAGATTGTGGTGGGCGCGGCGGATGCCATCAGATCCTACTGGTGGACAGCCATTCCGATCTTCACCGTCGTCAGCGGCTGGATTCGCTATCAACGCTCCGATCCGGTCAGGCGCATCGCCTGGGACGGATCGATGCTCAAGCTGCCCCTTTTCGGCGATCTCATGCTGAAATTCCAGGTCGCCAGCTTCAGTCGCACCCTGGCCACCTTGCTGACCAACGGTGTACCACTACTGGCCGGGTTATCCATCGTCAAGGACACGCTGGAAAATCGTCTGGTAGCGCAAAAACTCGGCCTCGCCGTCGAAAGCCTTAAGGAGGGCGGCGGCATGAGTGCCCCGCTGATGGAAGCGGAGATCTTTCCTTCGCTGGCCATGCAAATGATCAAGCTGGGTGAGGAATCGGCACAGCTTCCAGAAATGCTGGATCGCGTGGCGACCACCTACGACAAGGAAATCAAGATTTCGATACAACGGCTGCTGGCCCTGCTGGAACCCGTGCTGATTGTCGGCCTGGGTATCATGATCGGCGGTATCATCATTTCCATCCTGATGGCGATCCTGAGCGTCAACGATCTTGCATTCTGATGAATGACGCCCCAAACAGACGGCCTGCGGATCATGCACTTACCTTCAGTACAGGCATATTCGGCCACGGATTCAGCTCGCCGTCTTTGCGGACACTCGCGCAAATACCTGTGAAATGGGAGAATCAACCCGCACTTTGTCAAGTCAGACCGGTATCCATGCACTCGGCCAACCGGCACACCGAATTCTTCGTCAAACAACAACCAAGGGACTCAATGAAACAAGCATCCATCCAAGGTCTTGGCGCGGCGCGTCAGGCGCAACGCGGTTTTACCCTGATCGAACTGCTGGTCGTACTGGCCATCATCGGTCTTTTGGCCGGATTGGTAGGCCCCCAGGTCATCAAGCATCTGGGAGAATCCAAGACCAAGACCGCCAAGCTGCAAATCGAGGAACTGTCCTCCGCCCTGGATATGTACCGGCTGGATGTGGGCCGCTATCCGAATACAGGCGAGGGGTTGGCGGCACTGGTCGAGCAGCCCGCCAGCGCCACTTACTGGAATGGCCCGTACTTGCGCAAAAAGAAGATGCCCGCTGATCCCTGGAACAACCCCTATCACTATGTTGTCCCGGGCCAACACGGCAAGTTTGACATCTTCAGCCTGGGTGCCGATAACGCCGAGGGCGGCGAAGGCGAGGACCAGGATGTGAAGAGCTGGGATTAGCCTGAATCACTCACACCCATCACGCTTGCCATCCTCCTCGATCACGCTCGTCAGAACCCCGCTGCGGGTTACTTGCGCGCCTGATCGGGGGCGGGACAAAGCCGCAGCAAACTCCTTGACCAGGGCTTCAGCCCGTAAAAGCACGCCGCCGGGGTGTGCTGGCGGCTTTACATTGCTGGAAATGCTGATCGTGCTGGTCATTTCCAGCATTGTAATGGCCACATTGATCCCCAATTTCGGCCCCGCCATCGCCCGAGCCCAACTCTATTCCGCTACCCGCGACGTTGCTTCCGCCCTGCGTCATGCACGCGGCCAGGCCATGCTCAAGGGCCAGGACTCGCTGTTCGAGCTAAATACGGTCATGCATACCTATCGAGTCACAGGCCGATCCAAGCTCTACAAGCTGCCATCCGAAATCCAGCTGGGGCTTTACACGACATCAACCGAAACCCTCGATGAGGGTACCGGCCGCATTCGCTTCTTCCCCGATGGTTCGGCAACAGGCGGACGCGTCACCCTGATTGCCAACAAACAAACCCGCGTGGTTGATGTGAACTGGCTCACCGGCGAAGTCCGAATGGGCGAAGGTGAAACCGATCAATAAGCAGCCCCCATGCCGGCAATCGGGATTTTCTCTATTGGAAATCCTGGTCGCCTTCTCAATTTTGTCGCTGTCACTGGGCGTGCTCCTTCGCATTTTTGCGGGTGGCGGCCACATTGCCGCAACGGCGGACGATTATTCGCGTGCCATCCTCACTGCCGAATCCATGATGACCAAAATGGGCGTGGAAACGCCTTTGCAACCGGGGATTACCGAAGGTGAATTACCCGGCGGCTATCACTGGAATGTGAACGTCTTCCCCTACCCATTTGATCAGGGTCTCCTGGGGGGACAAAGCATTGGGTTCAAACCTTTTTGGGTCGAACTGACTATCGAGTGGGGTGACGAAAGCGATCCCCGCGCCTTCAGCCTGACCACCTTGCGCTTGATTCCCGACAATCCGCCAGGAGGTCTGACGCAATGAGCAAAAATATCCGGCGTTCCGAGAACGGCTTCACACTGATCGAAGTCCTGTTGGCAACGACCCTGCTAGGCATCATGATGCTTTTGCTGACGGGCAGCCTGCGAATCGGCGCGGATAGCTGGGAAGCGGGCGAGGAACGTATGGCCAAGGCCAGCCGGCTTTTTATCGTGGAAAGTTTTTTGCGACGCCATATCGCGAGTCTCGTCCCGGTCTCCGGCGTCAACAGCAGCGGCGAAATGGAGCCCTCATTTCGCGGGACTGCCAACACGTTGTCGTATGTCGCCCCACTCCCTGACCAGCTAGAAGGCGGAGGACTCTATCGTTTTGACCTATACCTGAAGGAACAGGATGAAACCAAGGAACTCAGAGTTTCAATTGTTCCTTACCAATCATCTCCCGACGCGCACAAATCCCAGCCCAAACCAATTGATGACATGGCCATCGTCGAGCAGATCAGCGACCTGAAATTCGCCTATTACGGACCCGTCATGGAAAACGGAAACCTCCCCCCACCGGACGGACAAAGCGGAAAATGGATGAATGCATGGCGCGAATATCAGTTACCCACATTAATTCGCATTGATATAGAACGCGAAGGCGAAGATCCCTGGCCTACCCTGATCATCGCCCCCAAGACACTCATGCTGAGATAATGGCCTGATGCATCATCCACGCACCCGACAGCGGGGCATGGCACTTGTTATGGTTCTCTGGGTCATCAGCCTCATGACGATCATGGCCGGCAGCTTCGCCCTCTCCACCCAGCGTGAGGCCGGGATTTTGAGCCATGCGCATGAGCGCGCCAAGGCCCAGGCACTTGCCGACGGCGGCGTGAATTACGCCATGATGATGCTCAGCCTACCCGACCCGAAGCTGCGCTGGCAGGCCGACGGAACTCCCTATGAATGGCAGGTAGACGGCGCCAAAGTGCATATCCGCATCATGGATGAAGGGGGAAAGATCGATATCAATGCGGCCCAGGAGCAGACACTGAAAACTGCATTCAAATTCCTCGCCGGAAATGAAGAGCTTGCGGAACAATTAAGCGATGCGGTCATGGATTGGCGGGATCCTGACGATCTGAAGCGAACCCATGGCGCAGAATCGGAGGACTATCAGTCCCATCGCATGCAGGCCCCACCGCAAAACAGGAATTTCCTGATCCTGGATGAACTGCGCGGCGTCATGGGGGTAACGCCGGAACTCTATCGAAAAATGGAGACCTGGTTTACCCTATACACGGGTACGGATGGACTAAATCCGGCCAAGGCGTCGAGGGAAGTGCTGCTGTCACTCATGGGGGGCGATGTCTCGGCAGTGGAAAGCTACGTTCAGCAACGAAGCTTCGGAGCACCGGCAACACCGCCGACCATCCCCGGCATGCCTCCCGGAGGCTCCAGCGACATGGCGTATACCGTGATGGCGGTAGCCGAAATTCAGAATCAAATGGGTGCCGGGGTTCTGGCTACATTGCGCAGGGGGCCGGGCACCGATGGCGCACCGTTCACGATACTGCGCTGGAAGCCATACGTCATTCCCCCAAAATCCACCCCCAATTTGTAGGAAGATTCGATCGCTCCCCTCTGTCGGGTAACGATACTCAACGATTTATGCTCAAGTTCGACATACCCATTAACACCCAGGTGCAGCAATTTTGGCACTGGTGGACCCATGAACTGCTTTCGATGGTACCTCCGGCAGTACAAAAACTGTTTGGCGGGGGCGCCGAATATCTGGTTATGGAGCGAGATGACAACGGGGTAGCGATCTCTCATCTCAAAGGGACCGTGGAAAGACCGCTCACTCATTTTGCCCTGGATGAATCCGGCAATCAGACTCGCCAGTCTTACCTCCGCAAGCATCCAGAGCTCGCCGAACTGAAGCTGATCCTGAGGCTGTCAGAACTCCAGGGACTGAGAAAACAGATTAAGCTGCCGATGGCGGCGGAAGAAAATCTGCAACAGGTAGTGTCGTTTGAATTAGACCGTATCACACCCTTCAAGAGCGAACAGGTCTATTTCAAGACGGTCATCGTGGATCGCCTGAAAGCCACACGCCAGATCGTGGTAGAGCTGATGCTGACGCCGAGAACCAAGCTGGATACCGTACTGGACGACCTCGCCGCGTCCGGCTGGCGGCCTGGTCAGGTTCATCTTTCGGGCGATGCCAAACCGGGCAGATATAATCTGTTGCCGGAAAGGTTTACCCCCCCGCAAAGCCAGCTTCCCAAAATCATCAATACTTTATTGGCCGTGAGTATCACGACCCTGGCGACCCTGGCAATCGCGCTACCCATTTGGGCTGTCCGCTCAGAATCCATCCGCCTCCAGACGGAGACCAGGAAAACTGCAAAAATAGCGCAGGAAGTTGAATCCATGCGTGAGGAATCTGAAAAACTGCTGCATCAGGCCCGCTTCTTACAAGACAAGAAACGTCAGGAGCCTGTCCTGGTGGACACTCTGGAGGAGCTTAGCCGGGTCATACCCGATGGCACCTGGCTGAATGGCTTACAGTTTGCCAACCGCAAAGCAATCATCCAGGGGCAATCCCCCTCCGCCTCCAGCCTGATCCAGCAGATCGAAACCTCAACATTCTTCAAAAACGTCAGCTTCGTTTCGCCGGTAACCAAGGATACCTCCAATGGCCTTGAGCGTTTTCAGATAGCTGGCGATGTCATCAATGGGAGGTTTTCTGAAAAGCCTCAGTAAAAAACTCAGCCAGCCCATTGAGCTCAATAGTTCACGATTAAGCGCCATTGGAATCCTGCTGTTACTCCTCACCCTTGGCTACTTTGCGATCATTTATCCGTTGATGGAGATCAAACGCGAGTACCAGGAAACGGTGGATGATCTTCGTTTCAAACTACAGCACCTTCAACAAGTCGCGAACGGAAAAGCGGCGTTGACCCAGCGGCTGGAAAACATCAAGACACTCGCCAAACAAAACGAGGCTTTCCTGCCGACCAATACCGCCGCCTTGGCTTCGGCGGATTTGCAGACACGCATCAAGCAGGTGGTCAGCGAAGCGGGGGGGGAGCTCTCCAGCACCCAGGTCATCCCCGAACGAAATGAAGAAAATGCCGTGCGGGTAGGGGTTAAAATCCGGCTCACGGGAAGTTCTACCGTGCTCCGCCAGGTTCTTCAACAATTCGAGTCGGGCAAGCCGTATCTGTTCATAGAGAACCTGAACATTCGTCCAATACGCATGCCGCGCAACCCGAGAGACAAGAATCCGGTGATAGAAGACCGCCTTAGCGTGGACTTCGACGTCATCGGCTATATGCAGGCACCCTGACCATGAGCCAGCGGCTGCGCCCTTATTTTCTGACCGGCATATTATTGGTCATCACCTCGACGCTCGGAGCCCTGCTCACAGGGGAGTGGTTACATCTGCATACCCAACGCTCTGGCAAGCCACTCCCGGAACGTTCGGTCTCAGCCCCCATACCTGAGACCGATTTGACACCCGATACTTTTGCGCTCCCCGGCGTCACCCTCTATCAGCAAATGGCGGAAAGACCCCTGTTCATGGAATCGCGCCGCCCGGCACCGCCCGCCTCGGCTGAACCGCCCCCGCCCCCCCCACCGGAAAAAGCCGGCCCCATCAATTTCAAGGTCATGGGGATTCTGGCGACACCGGAAGGCAGAATGGCTCTGATTGCCGATGCCAAAGGAAAGTACAAGAGAATGAAAGTAAAAGACTCTCTGGACGGATGGCACATCTCCGACATCAAACCGGACCGGCTTTTGCTCGAACAAGGGGGATTCAAGGAGGATTTATCGCTCCTCAAAAAACGCCCTAAAGGCGCGGCCATGCCACAGGCCTCGGCACCGTCCAACACCCCAACCGCTCAACCAGCGCGACCGGCCAATTCGCGGCTACCCAATGCCCCCATTGCGGCTCAACCCCCGGCTTTCCCCCAGCAGCGGCATGGGGAGGAAATCACCGACGACATGGGAGAACCACCACCGTCCGATGAAAGCGGCATGGAGGAAATGGATGATATGGGAGAGCGGGAATAATGGGCTCGCATTGGTCGAACATAACGAAGGGCAAACCCGGGAACATTGCGTGCTTGCGCCATGAAAACGGGATTCCATTTTTAGGTTAATTAAAGATCCGGGTAGGTAAAATACTCCTCCATGAACATGACGAAACGACGAATCGCCGTCCTGCCTCTGTCCATCGCCCTGATGTTTTCCGGCTGCGAATCACTCGCACCAGAGGCCATCAAGCGCCCCCCCATACCTTCCAACCTACGGATAGAAGCGATCCACAACAAACCGCTCGATTCACGCCCGATTCAGAGTGAGCCACTGGGTTCCAAACCCGCACAGCCCCCGGAGTTCTACCCGGCCAGCGGCAACTTGCTGGGCAAAGGCGGGACCACGGTGGGCGCGGCACCCGCTGCCGCTGCTCGCGGGCATCGGGAAGGCAAATACACGCTGAACTTCGACGATGCCGACCTCAACGAAGTCGCGAAGACCATTCTCGACGAGACACTGAAGCTCAACTACGTCATCAGTCCAAAAGTCTCCGGCCGCGTCACCCTGCAAACAACCCGGGCACTGACCGACGACGAACTGATTCCAACACTGGAAACCCTGTTACGGCTCAATGGTGCCGTCCTTATCAAGGATAGTACGGGCATCTACCGAATTGAGCCGGAAGCCTCGGGAATGATGGGTGCTCCCGGCGCACGCATGGGACTGCCTGGCCAGCGAATCCCCACAGGTTACCAGCTACGAGTGGTGCCACTGCGTTATGTCGGCGTACAGGAGATGCAGAAAATCCTGGAGCCGTTGATGCCACCAAAATCCATCGTGCGGGCGGACACCACGAGAAACATGCTGTGGATAGCCGGCAGAGGCGATGAGTTAACCAGCGTGCTTGAGACGATTGAGTTATTCGATGTGGACTTTATGCGTGGGATGTCGGTCGGGATTTTCCCCCTCGCCAACGTCGAGCCTGCTCTGGTCGCCACCGAAATCGAAAAGATTCTCGGGGATACCGCAAAAGGCCCCTTGGCGGGCGTACTCAAAGTGATGCCGATAGACCGGCTGAACGCCATCATGGCCATCACCCCACAACCTCGCTATCTTGAGGAAGTTGCCAGCTGGGTAGGTCGGCTGGATCGCTATAACCCCCACCGTATGGGCAGTATCCATGTGTACCGCCTGCAAAATGTGGATGCGACCGAGCTCGCCAAAACGCTCAGCAATATCTTCGGTGGCGGGAGTGGCAGTGGCAGCCGCGCCTCGCTGAGGCCGGGCTTTCAGGACAGTAATGTCGGCGCCAGTAGCGCCACGACCCCGGGCGGCGGTGGCAGCGGGTTCACCAGTTCCGCTGGTGACCTGGGATCCAGCACGTCCGGTGACCTGGGCTCAGGCTCGTCTTCGGGCAGCCTGGGCTCGACCATGGGACCCAACTCTACGGGAAGCTCTTCTGGCAGTTCCGGGGGGCTGAGCGGGAGCTCAACCAGCGGTTTCGGCGGTGGATCCTCGGGTGGCCTCGGTGGAGGCAGCAGCAGCGGTGGATTTGGCGGCGGTATCGGGCGGGGAACGTCAGGCTCCAAAACTCAGAGCAGCACCGCCACCAATCTTGGCAACGTGCGCATTGTGGCCGATCCGCCCAACAACGCCCTGATCATCACGGCCAAAGCACAGGAATACAAGGAAATCGAGGCTGTTATCAAGGAACTCGACGTATTGCCACTGCAAGTGCTGATTGATGCCACCATCGCCGAAGTAGAACTGACAGACGACTTGAAATACGGCATCAAGTGGTATTTCCAGCAAGGCTCCATGGCCGAGTCACTGGGGAAACCCCTATCTGACGTCATCGACAAAGCGGCGGTAGCCGGTGCCAGCGCTACGGGTTTCAGTTACGTGCTGGCTGGCAAGGATCTGCGGGTATTGCTCACGGCGGAGGCGGTCAAGGGCAAGGTCAACATGCTGTCCTCACCCTCGCTGATGATTCTGAACAACCAGGAAGCGTCCATGCGCGTGGGTGACCAGGTGCCTATTCTGACCGGTTCCGTCTCCAATACCATCAACACCAATAACGTGGTGCAAGCGATCCAGTACCGTGATACAGGCGTACTGCTCAATGTCCGCCCACGCGTAAATTCAGGGGGGCTGGTCAACATGGACATCATTCAGACGGTCAGCAACGTCAAACCAAAACCGACGTCAGGCTCTTCTGATACGACTGAAATCAACTCACCCACCATTGCCCAGCGTCAAATCAAAAGTACGGTTGCCGTTCAGGATGGAGATACACTGGTGCTTGGCGGGTTGATCAGAGAGAATACCGCCAACACCAAAACCGGCATTCCCTTGCTATACGAATTGCCGATCATTGGAGATCTTTTCGGGTCCACCAACATGCTCTCCACCCGGACTGAGCTCGTCGTGCTGTTGACGCCGCGCATTGTCGACAACCAGGTCAAGGGACGGGAGATTTCAAATGAGTTCCGGCGCAAATTGACCGGCCTTTACGACCCCGGTCCTTCCAGCGTCAATGTGGGCGCTGGGGGCTATACTCCCTGACGAGTGAGGGGGGGCTGTTCAACCACACTATCCAAATAACCACAACCAAGGAGATCGCCATGAAACTGAAAAATCTGATCAATGCCGCTCTGGTGGCTGGTGCTGTCTGCCTGCCGCTGACCCAAGCCGAGGAAACCCCCAATCCCGCCACACCCGGTGGTGGCCATCAAATGGGCGGTATGGGCATAGGTGGCATGATGATGAACGAGGATAAATTGAAGCAAACGCAGGAACACCTGCTCAAGATGCATGAACTTTCCACCAAGATTCTTGCGGCAACCGACCCCAAGGAAAAGGATCGCCTCAAGGCTGAGCAGCTTGAATTAATGAAACAGCATGAAAAGCATCATCACATGATGATGCAGCAACATATGCAGGAAATGATGAAAAACAAAGGAGGCACGTCCGGCATGCAGCATGGCGGCAGCACCGGCAGCAGCATGGGCAACATGCAACACGGGAATGCCCCGGCGACCCCCTCCGCGCAACCGCCAGCCGCTCCATAAAATAGAAACGGCCATCCGTCAGGGCGGCCCGGGTCGCCCTGACGTCTCCTGCCCTTCACGGGATGGAATTTGATATATCATCACATAATCGTCGTAACGGTAACCTTTTCCACACTCTGTCATTTCGGTCCGCTCCACGCTAAAGCCGGCCCGCGCATACGCTCTAATTGCCTTGTCGTTGCCGCGAAACACGTAGAGCGTGACCTCCTTCAGACCCTCCTCATAGCCATGCTGCTGGACTCGCCTCAAAGCTCGGCTACCAATCCCGCAACCATGAAATGCCGGTTCAAGATATAACTTGCTCAGGTGCAACCGGTGTTCAGCTGGCTCAGAACCGTAGGCCAGAAAGCCGACTCGACTGGCACCGGCGTTGATCCATTCGTAGCAGACACCGCTGTCCATGTGTGCCTGTAATCGGGCAGGAGCATAAGCCCGCTGCCAGAAATACTCTAATTCGCTCTCGGTGAGGATGTCAGGCAAATAGTGCTGCTGCCAGATGCGGCGTGACATATCCGACACGGCCTGGACATCCTCCAACCGAATCGGCGAGAACGTAACGTCATAGTCACGCATGGCTGGATTCACGCCGGGTTTTCGCTGGGGATAAAAAAACAATCCACATCACACTGTTCGCGCACCCGTGCCATGAGTGCCTGAATCCCAAACTGCTCAGTGGCGTTATGACCACCGGCGAACATATGCAGACCGGCTTCCTGGCTGTCATGCCAGTCATGCTCGCTCATTTCCCCGGTGATGTAAGCGTCCAAGCCAACCCGCAAGGCTAACACCCAGTCACGGTTTGCCCCTCCCGTGATGATGCCGACCTGACTGATTGGTTGACCATTTTCCGGGGCCGCTACCATCACAGGATGATCCAGCACCGCCATCAAGCGCTGCTGTAACGCTAACGCACTCATTGGCTGCCCAAGCTTTCCTCGCACACCGGTAGGACAGCCTTGATGATCCCCAAAAGAGACCAATTCAGCCATTCCCACCTTGCGGGCCAGGCACGCCGCATTCCCTATTTCCAAATGCGCATCCAGCGGAAGATGGTAGGCAAACAAGTTGATGTCATGGCGTACCAATGGAAAAACCCTGCGGGAAAAAGGTCCGGTCAGCGTTTTGGGACCCTGAAATGACCAAAACAGCCCATGGTGCACAACCAGTGCCTGTGCCTTCTGCTCGACGGCTATTCGAGCCGAGTGAGCCGTGGCCGAGACCGCAAAGGCGATCCGCTCGATCCTGTCGGTGCCCTCTATCTGCAACCCATTGGGGCCGTAGTCAGCAAATTCGCTGACCCTTAACAGCCGATCAAAAAATTGGCTCAAGTCATCTCGCGTCACACTCATCGTAAGTCACCCTGATGTGCGAAAAGTATTCGTGTTAGTGGCAACGGGACAAAGTGAGTCCCACGAAAATGCTATGTCTACGGTGTTCCCGACACCGCACGACCGCCTTTTGCGGGACGGTTAATGCCTTCGGCGCCCCAGCCGTCCCCGTCACCCGTTCAGCGACAACAGGGTCGCTGAACGAGGCTC
>SXQV01000047.1 GCA_005792805.1 Methylococcaceae bacterium
ATCCGTGGTGAATCCGATGCCAGGGCGACCGGGATCTACGCCCGGGCCTATACCCAGAAACCCCAGGCGGCGGATTTTTACCGCTTCACCAAGAGTATGGAGACTTACCGAAAGATCATTGGTAGCGAAGCGACGGTGGTGCTTTCCACCAATAGCGATCTTTTCTCGCTATTGAAGCGGATTGAGTCCACAGGCCGCTAGTTGGCCCCGATCGGCAGTCACTGCCCGCAGTCCCGTTGCACCGGAGTGATGTGAATATTCACGGGAAGATCATGCCCGGGAATGCGCACCATCATCCAGGGTTGGGTGATGGCTTGGGTCGTCATGCAGTTTGGCCCCGGCACCACCAGAGACAGTTTAAGAGCCCAGCCGCTTGCGGTTTTTTCCAGGCTGGTTAAGGCCAGAGCATGGCCGCCGGTGGGCTGATTCCCCGCGAAAACGGCCACGACCGAATCCATCGTGAAATCCACCGCCGGTGGCGCCGGGACGGGGTTCTGATGGGCTGAGTGTTCAGCCCATAGCGCCGCAAAAGCTGCTTTGTCCCCTATTACGGTTTGTCGGGCCGATTCGATGGCGCTGTGTGAGCCTTCCGCGATCAACACGGAACCCGGCCTGTCCTTTTCCGGGTTATTCGGAATCGCCATTTCCGCGCATGAGTGACTGGCCACCAGCGAAGAGACAACGCCGATCACAAGTGAAAATTGTTTTGGATACACTGTTTTTCTCCCTGCAAATGGAATGAACCCTGTTTTCACCGCTGGAACAACAATTCGGTATCGTCAATCAGGAACTGGGTGGCCCGTGAAGCGTTTTCGCGGCCTGTCCACTGAAGTTGAATTGTCTTGCCGCGAAAGATCGTGAGATCGAAAGTCTGCAAGACATAAGACGCTGAGCCATCCCGGTTGGAATAGGTCGCCAGGGTTTGCAAGACGGAGCCCGACGGTTTTTGCACCGTGAGTTTGAGCGTGTCACGAACGGGGGACGTTCCCGGCTCACCCGATTCTACCCGTAACCAGAAATTCAGCTGCGCCGAGCAAATATCAGCCGGGATGGTGACACGCTGATAAAGCTTGCGGGTGTTGCGGTGTCCCTTGCCGTTCAGGCTGGCCACCCAGGTACCAGATCGCGGCCATTCGGCCTGCTCGCTGGTGATGACTCCCGAAGATCGTTTCCAGCCGAAGCCGGAACCTGCTTCAAATCCGGGATTGGTCAGAGCCTGATCTACTCTCGCGCAGACGGAGGGTGTGACGGAATTAACCGTAGTTGCATGGATGGCCACGGAGCGGGCTGCATTTCCCGCGAAATCGGTGGCATTGGCAAAAAAGACATGCGGGGCATTGGCCACCCCGGCTGAGTCCCAGGTCAGCTGGTAGGGTGGCTCGGCGACAGAGCCGACGGTGCGGCCATCCACAAAATAGTCCACTTTCGCAATGCCCGAGCCACCCTCTTCATCCGTTGCTTTGGCTGAGAGGGTGACCGGGCCCGTCAGTTCGGTGCCTTCCACGGGGGATGTCAGGTGAATGGTGGGGGCGATGGTATCCACCAGTGTGGCCCCGATGAATGGGCTGTTTAGCAAAAGATTCGGAGAACCGGCTCCGGCAGCCAGCACCACCTCTCTGGACGCTCCTGCCGTGAGCGTGTCCGACACCTGCGCCGGTGTGGCTCCCGGATGGGCCGACAGGTAAAGTGCGGCAACCCCAGCAGCATGGGGCGCCGCCATCGAGGTTCCACTTTCGACCATCGTGGCGGTATCCGAGGTATACCAGGAAGAGAGGATGCTGCTACCGGGTGCGAACAGATCCAGACAGGGACCGAAGTTGGAGAAATCGCTTTGGACATCTCCTTGGGTGGTTGCTCCCACGACAATCGCATCTAGCACACGCGAAGGAGACATATTGCAGGCCGATGTTTTTTCGTTGCCCGCCGCTACGGTGTAGGTCACTCCGGCCCGTATGGAATTTTGAAGGGCGGTATCCATGGCCAGTGAAACCCCTGCACCGAGGCTGAGATTGGCAATCGCCGGTCCGCCCCCTTGCTTGTATTGCGTCGTGACCCATTCAATACCGCTGATGACATCTGACACCATCCCGTCGCCCTTGCAGTCGAGCACACGGACCGGCGTGAGTGACACCTGTTTGGCGACGCCAGAGTATCCGCCACCGATAATTCCGGCGACGTGGGTGCCATGGCCGTTACAGTCTTCCGTCCCCTGGCTGTCTTTAACCGTGTTGTAACCGGGCGTGACCCGCCCGCCAAACTCCTGGTGGGTGGATCTGATGCCGGTATCAATGACGTAGACGCGAACGCCCTCACCCGAGTTAGGGTATTGGTAGAGGTCATTGAGCGGCAGCTTTGGCTGGTCGATCCGGTCCAGACCCCAGGGGGCATGGTTCTGAGTCGCCTGGAGGGTGACCCGCCCATCCTGCTCTACCACTGCGATATCCGTGCGTGCGGACAGGGCGAGTGCCTCGGTCTCTGACATATCGGCAACAAAACCCTGGAGCGCCTTACCCCAGCGGCGGCCGATGCGCAGGGACTGACTGGCGTTCAGGCGCTCAATACGGTCATCTTTCGCGTCAGCCATCGCTTGTCCCTTAAGAAGGACTATGTAGCGATTGGGGATTGGCTGAAGCGCCTTGCGAAAGACCCCGGCCTCCGCCGGCGAAAACAGCACCGTTGACGCCAAAAACAGAAGCGGCAGGACACCCGGCAAGAAAATCCTGCGCTTGAGATAGTTATGATTCATCTGGCTGATACCTGGCTGGACCTTAAATGGACAGCGGTTTTTACGAATAACCCGGGATTATTACCTGTGACCTTGGGCGTGAATCTTACACCCAGGCTTTCCCTCCTGCGCGTGAGCTGTCACCCATAGTCCGGTACGCGATGGTCTCACCAGAAACGCGGTGCTCACAGTAGAATTCGAATTTTAGGGCCATCCCCGATCCATCCCATACCGCCGTGTTCCCGACTTACCAGCTGCTGGCTTACCTAAGAAATCGCTTGAGATTTCTGCTGCTGTTGCTGATTCTGCTGGCTCTCTACGCCGCCGCAGGCTATGTCTGGGTTCCCTATATCGCCCAGACTCGCTGGATTCCGGAGCTGGCACGCCAGCATCAGTTGGGTATCCATGCAGCGTCCATGAAGTTCGACCCTTTCGGTTTCGGGGTCCGCCTCAACGGGGTGAAGGTAAACGATGCCAGCGGCGAGGCGTTTCTGTCCGCCGGAAAAGTCAGCGTCGATCTCAGCCTGACAGGCTCGCTGAGACATCTCCACCCCACGCTGACGGTCGAACTGGATGCGCCTATTATTCGGCTCGATCGTGACAAGGCCGGGCGATGGAGCCTGGCCGAATTGTGGCCCCCCCAGACCCAGGGCGACGCCGGGGGTTTGCCGGTGGCCCTGACACGGGTGACCGTGACCCATGGCCAGGTGGAGTTTCGCGACGCCCGCCGAGGCAAACCGGTTACTACCCGTTACGCTGACGTTGATCTGGTTTTAACGGATTTCACCGGCGCTGCCAGAACCCCGTCGGGCTATCGCCTGGCCGGCAGGGGTCCGGGGGAGGAGAGCTTCGCCACCGAGGGAACCCTGTCGCTGAATCCGATGACTGTGGACGGTACGCTGGAGGTAGAACAGCTATACCTCCCGTTCTGGCTGGATGCGCTGCCGACCGCGTTGCCCTGGCGAATCGCCACCGGGCAGTTGAATACCCAGCTCCATTTCCACATCCCGGCCTCGAACGACCTGGGCTTGACGCTTGAGGCCGGGCATCTGTTGCTGACGGACCTGAATGCCACTGATCGTCAAAACTCATCACGGTGGGTTCGGGTGGCCCGGATGGAGCTTGAGCAGACCCGCCTGGACAGCGGCACACTGCCATTGAGCCTGGGGAGGCTGCAAATTTCCGGCATGGAATCACCTTGGGGCAAATGGGGGGTGTTGAAGACGGGGAAAATTTCCGCCGATCCAGGCAGGCCGGATTTTCGGCTGGAAACCGCCGCCGTGGAGAATCTCGAATCAACGGAGGGTAAAGCCAGCTCCATTGTGGCCGGCGCTCTGGTTTACGATATCGCCACCCATTCCTTTCAGGCCAATACGGTTAATACCGGCCAAATACAAACTTCCGGGGGTAAGTTCGGTTCCCTTGCTGGTGAAGATCTGCATTTCAATGGGAAGGAAGAACACCTTACGCTGGGGAGTGGTGAGATCATTGACCTTCAGACCACTCAGATCAATTCGGGCCGGATTATCATTGAGGCGCTGGATTATCGCCACGGCGGCAAACGATTTCATGTGAAGGCGGCCGAACTTACGGACGCCGAGGGCCAGGGGTTCATTGAAACGGAAGCCGCCGCCATCCCTGATTTACCCCGTAATCCGCCTGACCAGGCTCTCCAGTCCATGGGTGGACAGCAAA
>SXQV01000048.1 GCA_005792805.1 Methylococcaceae bacterium
CATGACATCAAAATGCACGACATCGGCGCCGGCTTTGAGAACATTGGCAACCTCTTCCCCCAGACGGGCAAAGTCGGCGGACAGGATGGAAGGGGCAATCCAGGGTGTATTCATGATGGTGGCTCGCTCTATAAACAAAAGCCGGGGCGCTTAATCACGCCCCGGACCTGATTCAGACTTCGGCCCGGTCCCGCAACCCGGAATACAGCCAGCCAGGCCGGTTCTGAAAGATGGGCTATTTTCACACTTGCCCCGGATACGGGCAAGCCGAGGCCGGGCAACACAGCAGAAGAGACCGGGCGCTTGAGCCCATCGGAATAGTGGCGAGACACGGCTGATAGAATTGCCGTCTGATTTTTCCTCGCTCCCCTTTGTCAGCATGGCCAACCCACCCAAAACGCTCGTTCTCGTCGATGGCTCGTCATTCCTGTACCGGGCTTTTCATGCCCTGCCGCCACTGACCAACTCGCGCGGCGAGCCCACCGGGGCGGTGCTGGGCGTCGCCAATATGCTGCGAAAGCTGATTTCGGCTCACGCGACCCGGCATGTCGGCGTGGTGTTCGATGCGCCGGGGCGAACCTTTCGCGACGATCTTTTTGCAGAATACAAGTCGCATCGCCCGCCGATGCCGGATGATTTGCGCTCTCAGATCGAACCCTTGCACGCCATCATCCGCGCCATGGGTCTGCCGCTGCTAATTGAAAGTGGCGTGGAGGCCGACGATGTGATCGGCACCATGGCTTTACGAGCAGCCGAACAGGGTTACTTCGTCGTGATTTCGACGGGCGACAAAGATATGGCGCAACTGGTAAACGACCATATCGTGCTGGAAAACTCGATGTACGACACCCGTCTGGATCGCGAAGGCGTGATTGCCAAGTTTGGCGTACCCCCGGAACGGATCATCGATTATCTGGCGCTCGTGGGGGATACCTCGGACAACATTCCCGGCGTCCCCAAGGTCGGGCCCAAAACGGCGGCCAGGTGGTTGCAGGAATATGGCTCGCTGGATGCCCTCATCGAGCAGGCCGATGCAGTCGGCGGCAAGGTCGGCGAGAACCTCCGTGCGACACTGAACCAGATTCCCCTGTCCCGCCAGTTGGCCACCATCCGCTGTGATCTGACACTGCCGCTGACACCTGACGAACTGATCTCCACCGAACCCGACACCGGTACATTGCGGGACTGGCTGAAACGGATGGAATTCAACAGCTGGCTACGGCAACTGGACGTTTCTGGCGATTCCCCTCCCCCATCACCTGAGACTTCGACCCCAAGCGACATCAAGGGTGATTACGAGGCCGTGCTGACCGAGACCGATCTGGAGCGCTGGCTAAAAAAGCTTGAGGCCGCCGACCTTTTCGCCTTCGACACAGAAACCACCAGCCTCGATTACACCCGGGCCGAGGTGGTGGGAGTATCGTTTGCCGTCAAGGCGGGCGAAGCGGCTTATGTTCCGCTGGCCCACAACTATCCCGGCGCTCCGCTGCAACTGGAGCGGAAGCAGGTGCTGGAGCAACTGCGGCCCCTGCTGGAAGCGCCAGACCGCGCCAAGCTGGGCCAGCATCTGAAATACGACGCCAATGTGCTCGCCAACCACGGCATCACTTTGCGGGGTATGCGTCATGACACGATGCTGGAGTCCTATGTTTTCAACAGCACTGCCACGCGCCATGATATGGACTCCCTCGCGGCCTATTACCTGGAACACCAGACGATTTCCTACGAGGCGGTTGCCGGCAAGGGCGTCAAACAGATCGGCTTCGACCAGGTAGGACTGGAGGAAGCAACGGCATACGCCGCCGAAGATGCCGACATCACGCTGCGCCTGCATGAATCCTTGTGGCCTCAACTGAAGGCCGAACCCGCCCTGAAGCGGGTCTATGAAACGCTGGAAATCCCGCTCATCCCCGTTCTCTCACGCATCGAACGCACGGGCGTCCTGGTGGATGTCTTCATGCTGGCATCACAGAGCCGCGAGCTGGCCGGACGTATGCTGGAGCTGGAGCGCGAAGCCCATGCGGCAGCCGGCCACCCTTTCAATCTCGGTTCGCCCAAACAAATCCAGGCGGTGTTATACGACAGGCTCAGCCTCCCGGTGCTTAAGAAAACGCCCAAAGGCCAACCCTCCACCGACGAATCGGTTCTGGCGGAACTGGCGGAACGGTATGAGTTGCCCCGGATCATTCTCGACTACCGCTCAGTGTCCAAACTGCGGTCCACTTACACGGAAAAACTGCCACAGCAGATCAATCCCCGCACCGGGCGGGTACACACCTCCTATCATCAGGCGGTGACCGCGACCGGCCGGCTGTCATCGTCCGACCCCAACCTGCAAAATATCCCGGTCCGGACGGCAGAAGGACGGCGCATCCGCCAGGCCTTTGTTGCCCCGGAGGGTCACAAAATTCTCGCCGCCGATTACTCGCAGATCGAGCTCCGTATCATGGCGCATTTTTCCGGCGACCCGAACCTGCGTATTGCCTTTGCGGAGAACGCCGACGTCCACCGGCACACCGCCGCCGAGGTGTTTGGGATCAGCCTGGATAAGGTAACCCCGGATCAGCGCCGATCCGCCAAGGCGATTAACTTTGGCCTGATTTCCGGCATGTCAGCTTTCGGCCTGGCCAAACAGCTGGGCGTCGACCGCACTCTGGCCCAGAACTATATCGACACCTACTTCCAGCGCTATCCCGGCGTCAAAGCCTTCATGGA
>SXQV01000049.1 GCA_005792805.1 Methylococcaceae bacterium
CGTAACTGCGGCTGGCTGACTGCCGCGACCGCGCTGGAATACCGCAAGCTGCTCGACCGTGAGGAGTGGGTGCCGGGCATCGGTCTTGGCCGTGACTGCTATGACGTCCATGCCGTCTTTGTACCGGAGATGGATATCAATCTTGCCGCCGAAGCCGAGCGTCTACGCGGTGTCATGGACCAGCACGATTGCGTCAATCTGTTCATTTCCGAAGGGGCTGGCGTCGACGCCATCGTGGCCGAAATGCAGGCCAGGGGTCAGGAAGTGGAACGCGACGCCTTCGGTCACATCAAGTTGGATAGCATTAACCCGGGCAAGTGGTTTGGCGAGCAGTTTGCCAAAATGCTGGGCGCCGAGAAGGTGCTGGTGCAGAAGTCCGGCTACTTCGCCCGGGCAGCGGCGGCGAATGCCGACGACTTGCGCCTGATAAAATCCTGCACCGATCTGGCCGTTGAGTGTGCCTTCAGACACGAGTCCGGTGTGATCGGTCATGACGAGGATAAAAACAATGTCCTCCGCGCCATCGAGTTCCCGCGCATTAAAGGCGGCAAGCCATTTGACATCGATGCTCCCTGGTTTGGCGAGATGCTGGAATCCATGGGCCAGGCCAAGGGTAAGAAGGTTGACGTAAGTCACTAAACGGTTTTCTCCGCCCATGAAAAAGGCCGGCAATCGCCGGCCTTTTTTTGGCTGAGTGGCTTGCTTTAGTGAGTGGACAGTTTCCGTACCGGGCTATCCTTGACCAGAAGAAATTCCAGCAAGGCTTTCTGGGCGTGAAGCCGGTTTTCCGCTTCATCCCAAACCACGCTTTGCGGGCCTTCCAGCACGGCGGCGCTGACCTCTTCTCCGCGATGGGCGGGCAGACAGTGCATGAACAGGGCGTCGGCAGCGGCCATTTTCATTAGCTTTTCATCTACCTCATAGCCCCGGAATGCCTGCTCACGCTTGGCCTGTTCCTCTTCCTGACCCATGCTGGCCCAGACATCGGTGACTACCAGATCGGCACCGCAGATGGCTTCCGCCGGTTCACGAGTGATACGCACCCGATCGCCACCCAGGGCGAGGAAGTCTGGTGCAGGATCGTAACCGTCCGGGCAGGCAATGTTCAGCTTGAAATCCAGTAGCGTCGCCGCTTCGATATAGGAATGGCACATGTTGTTGCCGTCTCCGATCCAGGCAACCGTGCGGCCAGCAATTTCGCCCCGATGTTCGTAATAGGTCTGTAAATCGGCCAGCAACTGGCAGGGGTGGCTGCGGTCGGTCAGGCCATTGATAATCGGCACGCGGGAGTGTTCGCTAAAAATCTCCACCGTCCGGTGTTCGTGCGTGCGCAGCATGATGGCGTCGACCATGCGGGAAATGACGCGGGCAGAATCCGCGATGGGTTCGCCGCGACCGAGTTGCGTGTCGCGTGGCGATAGAAAAATCGCCGCGCCACCCAGTTGAATCATGCCGGCCTCGAACGAGATACGGGTACGGGTGGATGATTTCTCGAAAAGCATGCCGAGCACTTTGTTTTTAAGTGGCTCATAAACGGCGCCTTTGCTGTTTTTCAGTTCAATCGCTCGCAGGATAATCCCGCGCAGTTCGGCGGGGCTCAAATCAGACAGGTTCACCAAATGGCGCAAACTCATGCGGGTTCTCCCGGCTAGTGAGCCGTAAAATCGTTGACGAGTCTGACAACACCATCGAGCAGGTGCTGTGCTTCATCGTCGCTGAGAATAAGAGGGGGGAGCAGGCGGATGGTCCGATCTGCTGTCACGTTAATCAGTAGGCCTTCGGCCAGTGCGCGGCTGGTCAGCTCGGTGCAGGTCGCGTCCAGCTCAATGCCGATCATCAGGCCTTGGCCGCGAACCTCCAGTACATGGGGATTGCCGGCAAACGCAGCGCGGAACCCATCGAGCAGCCTTGTGCCGAGTTCACGCGCACGGGTACTGAGGTTTTCCTGGCGGATGGTTTGAATGACAGTTAATGCCGCCCGGCAGGCCAGCGGGTTGCCGCCAAAAGTGGAGCCGTGTTTTCCCGCCGAGAGTACCTCGGCCGCTACCCCGTGGGCCAGGCAGGCACCGATGGGTACGCCATTCCCCAGCGCCTTGGCCAGGGTCATCACATCCGGCAGGATGCCGGTATGCTGGAACCCGAACAGGGCGCCAGTTCTCGCCATGCCGCACTGCACCTCATCCAGCATCAGGAGCCAGCCGCGCTGATCGCACAGTGTGCGCAACGCCGCCAGGTAATCCTCTGGCGGCACCCGTACACCTCCTTCGCCCTGAATCGGCTCGACGAGAATGGCGCAGACGCGGGTATCGTGGATGGCCGCGACCGCGCCGGCATCGGCATAAGGCACCCGGATGAAACTGTCGACCAGGGGCTCGAAACCGTCCTGAACCTTGGCGTTGCCGGTGGCGCTGAGTGTGAACAGCGTGCGGCCATGGAAACTATTTTCCATGACGATGACCATGGGATTGCCGATACCCTTGCCGTGACCATATTTCCGCGCCAGCTTCAGCGCGGCTTCATTGGCTTCAGCGCCCGAGTTGCAGAAGAAGGCATTGTCCAAACCGCTCAGGGAGCAAAGCTCGGCGGCCAGTTGTTCCTGCAGGCCGATACCGTAAAGATTGGAGGTATGCACCAGCTTGCTGGCCTGGTCGCCGATGGCTTTGGCCACGGCGGGATGAGCGTGGCCGAGATTGCAGACGGCAATGCCGGAAATGGCATCAAGATAGCGTTTTCCCTCAGTGCTCCATAGCCAGACGCCCTCGCCGCGCTCAAATGTCACAGGCATTCGCGCATAAGTGGGCATTACTTGACTGGTCATTGGGGTACTCCGCCAGAAAATAAAAAAGGCAGTCCACGGACTGCCCTCCGAAAAAAACAAGGCGCGAATTATAGAGAAAAAGCGTTCAAGAGCAAGAAAAATGCGCCGAGCGAGTTGTCTCACAAATAATGTAATAGGCCGGGGTAATGTTATGGACATACAGCCTGTAGACGACTATGGTCATATTCAGGGCGGGCTCAAGGCAGCCAATGATCGGTGTCTCTAACTTCATGAGGGTTAAGCGATGAAATCCACTTATGCAGGAATGCTTTTTCTGGTCTGTTTGTCTGTCGCCGGGTCGGCTGTGGCGGATACGCCACAGCAAGGCTGGATGTCGGTCTATCAGGACAAGGCAACCATACTCAGAAATGATGACTATTGGGGTGAGTCTTTCGACGTAAACCTGCCGGCCGGCATGGAACTGGAAGGACAGAAACAGAAAAGGAAAAAGGTTCACTATCAGGGAACCCGATCACTACTGTCCAGCCAGTTGGTGCAGCGACTCCGTGGGATGGGGACGCCCACAAATCCTGGGATCATTCATACAGCCCGGATGGTGGCAGGGATATCTGTTGCCGGTTCAGTTTTGCCGGACGGCAGCGATCTGGCGGGCGTCTTCCTGCAGGGATGGATCGCATCCTTCGTTCCCGACGTTTCACTGTACGCGATTACCTATCGGTCACAACGCGTCAACGGTACACCAACGATCTTAAGTGGTTTGGTTGTAGTTCCAGAGCACGCGAGTGGAACTGAAGATCCCGATGCCGTCCTGGTCTACATGCATGCCACGACTACGCAAGAGAACAGTGCACCGAGTGAGCGGTCCCAGGAGGCCTATGCCGTCATTACCGCATTTTCCAATCCCCATGCCGTGTTGGCGATGCCAGACTATCTGGGCTACGGCGTCAGTAAAGGCAATCACCCTTATGCAATGGGTCAGCTTAACGCCCCGGCCGGTCGTGGGATGATCATCGCGACGCGGGAGTTAATGAAAAAACTCAGGCGCACTGTGGGCAACAAAATTTACATCACCGGATACAGTGAGGGTGGGGGTAACGCGCTCTGGTTGACGCGTTATCTGGAAGAAAAAGGGGAGGCAAGCCTGCAACCGACCCGGTCAGCCCCAATGTCCGGCCCCTATGACCTGAGCGGTGCTACGGCGCAGTCCTTTATTGGCGATCAGCCGTTCGTGACCTATCAGGAAAACTTCACCTCGAAGCCGACGCTGTTGAGCTTCTCCGCTGTGTCAACCTCAAGGATTACCCATCAACCCCTGACGGCACTGTTACAGGAACCACTGGCTAAACAGGCTCGTGGCCAATTCCCCGGCAAGCTCTCTGAAGCAAATCTGGGTGTTCGTTTGTTAACCACCGCCGTCAATGACCTTGCCTACTTCGACTTGGCTACCGGGTCGCCTGATCCGGAAAATCTGCTCCAGCCTGGCCTGGTGACCGCTATCCGCCAGCATGACCTCAGTAATCCGGCAATCCGCTTGTGGAGTAAAAACGACAATCTGGCTTGGGTGCCGCAGTCACCGGTCATGCTGCTCGGCATCCTGCAGGACGAACTCGTTCCATTTGCGGCTTCGTCTTACCCGGTGCCGGACGCCTGGAAATCTCGGAAACCAGCGCCCGAACAGGCACCTTATGCGGAGGGCAACGCTGAAAATCTGATTGCGGCCATGCGCGCTCAGGGGATTGGTGCGCAGCGTGTCGGCTGGACGGCATTCAACGGTGCAGTGCACGTAATTTTTCCTAAGGTCATTATGAGTCATGCCGACGGCATGCTGCCGTGTAGCATCCTTGCACAGAGTTATTTCTTCACTCCGGCTACCGCTATTCCCCAGTTGGACGATCCCCTGCCCTGAAAGCCCCAACCCCAGGTTGGGAGAAACATCAGGTGCCGATGCCCCCTCTCTGCGATGGGGGCATCGCGGTAACGGCCAGAGTCCCGGTTGGTAGTCAAATGTGCCGGATTCGGTTTGGTTCGGAGTGACTGGCTCGAACCGCTTCACACCTCGGCCAGATTCCCCCGCTCTTCCAGCCAGACCTTACGGTCGCTGGCGCGTTTCTTGGCCAGTAGCATATCCAGTGTTGCGTCGGTGCCGGTATCGTCTGCCAGGGTCAATTGCACCAGACGGCGAGTATCGGGATTCATGGTGGTCTCACGCAGCTGGGGTGGATTCATTTCCCCCAGTCCCTTGAAGCGCTGAACGTTCACTTTTCCCTTGATTTTTTCCGCCTCGATACGATCCAGCACGCCTTTTTTCTCCGGCTCATCGAGGGCATAGACCACCAGTTTGCCGGCATCGATCCGGTACAGCGGCGGCATGGCGACAAAGACATGCCCGGCATCGACCAGTGGCCGGAAGTGCCGGACGAACAGGGCACAGAGCAGGGTCGCAATATGATTGCCGTCAGAATCCGCGTCCGCCAGGATGCAGACCTTGCCATAGCGCAGCCCGGTCAAGTCATCTGAGCTCGGGTCGACGCCAATGGCGACGCTGATGTCATGCACTTCCTGCGAGGCGAGCACGCGGGTCGACTCCACTTCCCACGTGTTCAGGATTTTGCCCCGGAGCGGCATGAGGGCCTGATAGTCCTTGTCGCGCGCCTGTTGGGCAGAGCCGCCGGCCGAGTCACCCTC
>SXQV01000050.1 GCA_005792805.1 Methylococcaceae bacterium
CTGGTAATGATGCGAGACCAGCGAATCGATCAACGGCGAAGTCTGGATAAACTGCCCGGGCCGGGTGGTGACCGCATATTCAAGAATATCCCGGCTGTCGGTCAGTGTCCGGCCTGATAGCGCCAGCGCGGGAACGGTCAGCTGAGCGTTGATATCGGCATAACTGCGGGTCAACTGTTCTTTGCGGAAATGAATATCCATTGAGTGAATGCGTACCTCAATGCCGGCCAGGCTGAGTGCGAGCCGGGCGATCATGGAGTAATAGGACGAGGGGGCACTGTAGAGAGTCGTCATGTTGTTCTGGGAATGGCGCTGATGCCGGTAATGTCAAGTGCGGTGGTCGCGGGTTCGGATTCCACGCGGCTCACCATATAACCCAGGGGCGAGGGCTTTTGTCCCGCTGTTCCTGATTTTGCCCCTGCCCTGATTCCGGGCATTCAGATACCCCAGCCAGAACGGGCACCCGGCGGCGCCCGTTCTCTGCTATCCCCCAGTTACTTCAGGCGGGTCATTGCATTGATTGCGCGCTTGAATTTCCTGTCTTCTGCTAGCTCTGCTGGTGTCTGTGCCGGGCACGCAACAGCCTTTACGGTTCCGGTTTGGTACTGCTGGTAATCGCTGCCTTGAGATGGCAGTACTTTGTGCTCCAGATCACCCGCAATCGTTCCTGTGTAGGTGTCAAGATTGATCGACAGGTGGTAGAGCGCCGTAGTCAGAAGGTTCACGCCCAAATCGGCCATGTAGTCCGAACCTGCGATGCTTGCCTCAAGCTTGTCTTCGTACAGGATCCCGGAGCCAAGTACTGGCAAGCATTCCTTTATCAGCGGAGCGGGAGCCGGTCCCTGGTTCCTATAGCAATCTGAGCCGGTAAGCTGGACGTGGCCCTTGTGCAGATTGGAAACACTCAGGGTAAGAAAGTAAGGGATGGGAGCGCCCGACGCATTATTTGCCTCTATTTCAAGGCAAAGCTCAGATGCATGGGTGACGCTGGCAAAAGAAAGCAGAAAGCAGAAAGGGTGCCTTTTTTCATTGTTATTCTCGCATGGTGGTGGTTGCTACAAATGTTTTACAAGCTGGTGTCTCAAGACCCCCCGGTGTTCCTGCGGGGGTATATCAAAACGCCGAACTCGCTGCCAGCATAAAACGAATGCGACAAGCTGTCTCTTTTATTTCTCGGATTTGCTGGAATGTTTCTCGGGGTCAATCACCCGATCCAGAAGCTTGAGAATGATGAATGCCAGGGTGAATGCCAGCATTGCAGCGGCCATCAGGGGGGCTGCAAACGGGACATCATGCGGGCCGATCGGGATTGATAAAAAGGTCATGAGATAAGGCTCCGTAGAAGATTGACTCATTGCGGTCAGGCAAACCACCGGGGATGGGGTCTTGCCTGCGATGCCATGGTCGACCTAATAGCCGCCGGTATCAGTGACCCGGTCACCCTGAATAAAAAGTGGTGCGAAGTTCTGGTTGCCGGGAGCGGATGACCTGGGCCAGTTACTGGCCCCGCTGCGATAAAAGCCTGGTAGTCGAGTATAGAAAAGATCCCGTCAGCGCCAGCGTGGAGGTTATCGCGAGCATCAGTAGCAAGGCATTCGATACGCCGGGAAGCAGGCAGGCCGCAAAGCCAAGCGTCGCGATGGCGTTGATGGACCCTGTGAGCGGATGGCAAGCCAGCGTGTGCCGGGGCCTGGCGATCTGCCTCAACAGCACGGGCAGGTAATGCAGGATGCCGGGCAGGAGTATCCAGGCACCGAGCCGGCCCGTGCTGAACAGCAGCAGGCTGCTGGTCAGCAGCAGGAAGCCCCCCGTTTCCTGCTGAAAAAGCACCTCGAAGGGCGAGGCCAGGCGACGGCGGCGCACTAACCAGCTGCCCGCAATCACCAGTCCCGCGATCAGGCTGGCTTGCCATTCGGGCGCCAGCGCCGATCCCGCCAATAGCAGCGAGAGGGTGGCCAGTGTTCGCAGCAGGGTGACGCTGTTCGCCAGCCCCAGTGATCCGTCGGGCGTGTATTGCCCTCGAAACCGGATAATCAGGCCCAGGAACGAGCCACTCGCCATGGCGGCCATCAGCAGGGTGGATTTCTCCAGCAGGGCGGCAGCCAGGCCCATGCTCATCAACAAGGCGTGCTGCTCGGTCCAGCGGGTCAGTTTTTCGGTCATGCGCGGGTTTGTTGATGGCGGGTCTTCAGGCAAGCCAGGATCTGGCAGGGTTCAGGCAGTTTCCACGCCTTCCAGTCGTGACCATTCAAAAAATTCACCCGGATCGGTTTTGCGTCCCGGGGCGATGTGTTCGTGGCCGGTAATGTGCTGGCGCGAAAGGGTGGGATAGGTGGCCAGCAGCGCATTGATGACGGCATTCAGTTGCGTGTACTGAATGTCTGCGTAGGCTGAGTCATCGGTTCCTTCCAGCTCAATCCCAATCGAGAAGTCGTTACAGACTGTCCGGTCTCCATAACAGGAGGTGCCGGCGTGCCAGGCACGCTGGTTGAAGGGGACGTACTGGAGGAGTTCGCCAGTTCGGCGGATCAGGAGATGCGCCGAGACCTTGAGGTGGGCAATGCTCTCATAGTAGGGGTGTTCGGCCGGGTCGAGCGTATTGGTGAAAAGCTGCGTGACCCCTTCCGTGCCAAACTGGCCCGGCGGCAGACTGATGCAGTGGATGACGATCAGCGAGAGATCGTCGGGTGACTGGCGCTCGTCGACGTTGGGGCTGGGGATGAAGTGGGCGGCCTCCAGGCAATGGTCGATGATCTTCATGCCCTGTGTCCATTACTCTGCCAGTTTTTGCGGTTGCGGCTTGAACGAATCCAGCAGCAACATGATGACGCCCGCCGTGATGGCGGAGTCGGCGACATTAAAGGCGGGCCAGTGCCATTCCCCGGCATGGACGTCGAGGAAGTCGATGACGTAGCCATAGAGAATGCGGTCGATCAGGTTGCCCAGCGCGCCGCCGAGCACCAGTGACCAGGCGATGGCTTCCCAGCGCTGGGTGCGGTTCAGCTTTTTCAGCCAGAAGCAGATGAATACGCTGGCGGCCACGGCCAAGCCGATGAAAAACCAGCGCTGCCAGCCGCCCGCGCCGGACAGAAAGCTAAAGGCCGCGCCCTGATTGCGCAGGTAGGTGAGCTGAAAATAAGGGGCCAGCTCAATGGATTGATAAAGCGACATCGACGTGTCGACCACCCGTTTGGTGAGCTGGTCGATGATGATGACGAGGGCGGAAAGCCAGAGCCAGATCAGCATAAGGTTTATCCGTAGTGCCGGACTTCGCCGTCGCCGGCTACGTTGTTCACGCAGCGGCCGCACAGCTCGGGGTGTTCGGCATGGGCACCGACATCGGCCCGATGCTGCCAGCAACGGACACATTTGGGCTGGGTTGATGCGAATACCTTGATGCTGGGCCCCTCAATGTCTCCCGAAGAAGGCGCGCTGTCCGTGGCGCGCAGGACAGCCGTATTGGAGTTGATCAGGATAAAGCGCAATTCTTCGCCGAGGGGGAACAGCTTTGTGTACGTCGCGTCATCGCAGTGAAGCTCGACTTCTGCATCCAGTGATGAGCCGATAGCTTCGCTGGCCCGGAGCCCCTCCATCTCCTTGCTGACCGATTCACGAATTCCGAGAATCAGCTCCCAGAAGTCGCGGTTGCAGGCGGCGTTCCCGTCGAGAGGAGCCAGTCCCGTGTACCAGGTTTCCAGAAACACCGACTCGCCCCGCTCGCCTGGCAGATGCCGCCAGATTTCCTCGGCAGTAAAGCTGAGGATCGGCGCCAGCCAGCGCACTAACGCTTCGGCGATGTGGTACATCGCCGTCTGGCCAGAGCGCCGCGCCCGGCTGTCTTCACGGCAGGTGTATTGCCGGTCCTTGAGGACGTCCAGGTAGAAGCTGCCAAGATCGACCGAGCAGAAATGGTGAACGCGCTGATAAACGGTGTGGAACTGATAGGTGTCATAGGCTTCGATCACTTCCTGCTGTAGCAGGAAGGCACGGTCGGTGGCCCAGCGGTCCAGCGGCAGCATATCGTCTGTGGATACCAAATCCCTGATGGGGTCGAATCCCGCCAGATTAGCCAGCAGGTAGCGTGCGGTGTTGCGCAGGCGGCGGTAGACGTCAGCCGTGCGTTTGAGGATTTCGTCGGAAACCCGCATTTCCCCACGGTAATCGGTAGCGGCGACCCAGAGGCGGACGACGTCGGCACCCAGGTTCTGGATTACCTTCTGCGGGGCCACCACGTTGCCCTTGGATTTCGACATCTTTTCGCCCTTGGCGTCGACCGTGAAGCCATGGGTCAGCACCTGCCGAAACGGCGCATGACTGTTGATGGCGACGGCTGTCAGCAAAGAGGACTGAA
>SXQV01000051.1 GCA_005792805.1 Methylococcaceae bacterium
ATCACATCATCCGGATAAAAACCAGACGTCAATGAATAATTTGAGCCGAACCCGACAACAGGAACAATATGGTCATATTCATCATCGCCTGCATTTAAGTCGGTGTCTCCATCAAGTAAAAATGAATTAGCAAAAACACCCACTATTACGGGATGACTTTGGGCCACATGATTTTTAGCCCAGACATAGAAATCCGCATTCGAACGAGTTGACTTCGACTCATATTTTAATCGCATCCGGCTTGCAGAAGCTTTATCATTGACGCCTAGCAATAACTGCGAGTTTGATTTGCTTTGCCGAATTCTTGGTGAGGCGATTGCTCTGGCATCATATTGAGAAAGATACTGACCGTAATATAACCCCGCACTAATCATTGCGACCTCCCCGCAATAACCATAGTTAGCATTCCATTGGCTGCGCGGAGGAATGTTGTTCTTTACACTAAAAATAGTTCCAAACGATGCCGGAGGAATAGGCGCAGCATTCGTGTTGTGACTTACAGCATTAGCAATAAAAGCAACCAGAACAAGAATCTTGAAGTTATTCATATAGTAACCCATGATTAATTTTGCAACGTATTAAATTATCATTACCAGGTTCTGTTGACATGTGGATTTCATCGCGCCAGCACTCCGATGAATCGAACCACACTGACGGATATGCCATGGAACGGATCCTGTCTTTTCCGGGGGCGAGTCCACATGGCCGCTTCCTTGGACTCTGCGGCGGTGCTCAATGGCGACTCTTGCCTCCCCCATTCGGAACCTGGAATAGCGCATTTACACGCTGCAATCGCTGGTGTCAAGCCTGTGCCTGCCTGCCGGAGACAGGTCTGCTGGATAGCCCATCGTCCGCGCTCATGCGTGTGCGGCGGGCGCTAGGCCGTTCGCTTCACTACCCAGATTCATGCCCTAGCCATACATAGGGTGGAACCATCTTACAAAACCATCCCTACAAAATTAACCTAATACTGAAATTGATATTTTCAAACCCCACTCTTGCCCACATCTATTCAAGCATTCTTTTAATAACATTTCTCGTATCAACAGGAAATCTTGTATTTTCAGACCTGTAGGTTAACTCAGATCGAATGGTATTATTGTATTCTAAATTATCTCCTTGCCTAAGCATATAGTCCTGGAGCGTTGATAATGCACTAAACCGAACATCTTTAGATTCATCACCCAAGGCACTTATGAGACAATGGATTGTTGTATCCAATGGTTTTTTAACTGAAACCAGGCTTAATGCGGCTGCATTTCTCACTTCGAAATTCGAATCGGTTAACAGCAATTGAGTAAGTATTATTTCTGATTCCATGCCTGGGTAAGCCACCAACTGTTCAACACCTTCTACACGCTCTTTATCATCAGCGCTACCAACCAGATCCATGGTATCAATAAAATATGATTGCCTTTGATCGTCGCCTGTATGTTTGTTAGCATTAGTTTTTGACTGTAAAGCTAATGGGTCTGGATAGCTAATAACTTGTGCTTCTTGTTTACCATGTGCTGATTGGCCAGACCTAACGGATTGCCGATCTGGAGAGATGACATCTTGATTAAAGAGGATACTGCCAGCGACACCAGTCAAGATCGGAAACGCAACCACATACAAATAACAAACTGGAATTTTCATGGGAAAATTGGTTTCTTATATCAAAGGCAGGGTAATCCTTGTGATCCCCGCTTGCGGACTACTTGGCACCTCGGTCGCTGCTACGCATCAATCGCGACGATGCGCGGCACGTGGCGTCCACCCTCGAAGGGCGTGGCCAGGAAGGTTTCGACAATCTTCCTGGCCATGTCCAGTGTAACGATGCGCTGACCGATGGCGATGCAGTTGGCGTCATTGTGGGAGCGGGTCAGGAAGGCGGTCTGCTCGTCGAAGGTGTAGCCGCAACGGCAGCCTTTGACGCGATTGGCGACGATGGCTTCGCCGTTACCGCTGCCGCCGAGCACGATACCGCGCTCCACTTCACCGCTGGCTACGGCCTCGGCGCAAGGTCGAATCCAGGTGGGGTAATCGGTGCGTTCGTCGCTGTAGCAGCCGTAATCCTTGACTTCGTGGCCCAGCGAGGTGAGCCAGTGGCGCAGGGCTTCCTTGTGCTCGAAGCCAGCGTGGTCGGATGCGATGCCGATTTTCATGTTCTATTCTCCGTGGGTTTGGCGTGAAACGTCTGGCTATCTTCGCAAGAGCCGCCCAACCTGCCAATAGGCATTACTATTTCAGGTTTTACGGACAGGCGCTTACCAAAGACCGCAACAGGCCAGGTGCAGCTGGATGGTCCTCGCGCACCGGCTGGGGTATCTTGACGCCACCCCTGATTTCCCAGGTTCACCAGGAGAAGATTCATGACCGATCAACCCAAGCTCCGCTGGGGCATCCTCGGCGCGGCGCGCATCAATGAGCGGCTGCTGCCGGCCATCCTGGAAGCGCGTAATGCGGAACTGCTGGCCATCGCCAGCCGGCGTCCCGGTGCCGCTGCCGAAACACTGGCGAAATACGCGCCCAATCAGACCGGCGTTGCCATACATGACCGACTGGAGCCACTGCTGGACGATGATCGCATTCAGGCGGTTTATCTGCCGATGGCCAACGAGGAACATGCCGAGTGGGCGCTCAAGGCCATCGAGTGCGGCAAGCAGGTGCTGATCGAAAAACCGATGGCGCTGACCGTGGCTGACATCGAGGAGATCGAGGCGGCGGCGAGGCGACAAGGTGTGACCGTGATGGAAGGCTTCATGTACCGCTTCCACCCGCAGCATGGCCGGGTGCGGGAGTTGCTGGCATCGGGCCTGATCGGCGACATCAAGTTCGTGCGGACCAGCTTTTCCTTCCAGATGCGGCCAGCCCGCCTGTACCGGCTGGCAAGGGATATTTCGGCCGGTGGTGGGGCAATGTGGGATATCGGCTGTTACGCGGTGCACACGGCACGCATGTGGTTCGATGACGCGCCGCTGGCGGTCACGGCCATGGCGCAAACGGTGGAGAGCGGCGCGGACATCTCGACCAGCGGTATCATCGATTACGGCGGTGGCCGACGTGCCCATTTTGATTTCAGTTTCGAATGCACGCGCCGTTCAGAATATGAGATCACCGGCACCCTGGGCACCATCAAGTGCCCGACGGTATGGCAGTTGCCGGGCGATGTGCCGGAAATCCAGTGGTGGACCGAAGATGGCCGGCGTGGTGAAGAGCGGCTGAAGCCGGCGAACCATTTTGTGCTGGAGATCGAGGGGTTCAGTGAGGCGGTGCTGTCGGGCCGGTCGCCGTTGCTGTCCTTTGACGACGCCAAGGCCAATTGCCGGGTGATTGTCGCTGCGCTGGCATCGGCCGCCACTGGCAAAACCATCCAGATCGAACCCGCATGAACCACGGCACCCCCGACATGAACCCGCAAGCGCAGACAGATAATGGCTTTTTTGTCGACAGCTGGGCAGTCTATAAAAAGCTGGTTGCTGAGAACTACATGTTTCACCGGGAAATCTACGCCAAGCTCAAAGCTTGGTTGGCTGGGCGCGGCCAGCCCTTCAGCCTGCTGGATCTTGGTTGTGGTGATGCCGCCAACCTGGCAGGCATTGCCCGGGACTTACCGGTCTCTCGCTATTGCGGTGTCGATCTGTCGGAGGTGGCGCTGGAACTCGCTGCACAGAACCTGCATGGGCTGAACTGCCCCATCGCTTTATGCCGTAGCGACATGCTGGCCTATCTGGAAAGCGGGACGACGCCCTACGATGTGATTTTCACAAGCTTCGCCTTCCATCACCTGAACCCGGATGAAATGCAGCGATTTCTGGCAGCCTGCCGCCATCGTCTCTCGCCGGGTGGGCAACTCGTGCTCGTCGATGTGATTCGTGACGAAGGTCAGCCGCTGAAGGATTACCTGGACGCCTTTTGCGAGGCGATGCGTCATGACTGGGTCCGTCTCAACCCAGAGGAGCTCAGCCACACCATCCGGCATGTTCGTGAATCTGACAGACCGGCTACGCTGAACCAGTTGCGGGACCTATCGTCGCAGACCGGGTTTCATGACATGAAGACGGTTTACCGGACGGGTTGGTATCACCTGCTCTCTTTGCACGCTAGTTGGCGAGCGTGACCACCGCACCTTTGCCTGAAGCTTAATGCTCCCTGAGGTTGCGGTAATCGATGGACAGCTTAAGTCCGGCAAACTTGCCTTTCAGTCGGACCAGCTCATCCTTCACCGGATCGAAATATAACCAAGCTTCGGCCAAGCGCCGCTCTTCGTATTCTTTGTCTACCGGCTGGGAATCCGCCTTGAATCGATAAAGCAGCACCTTCAGGCCGTCTTCGGTTCCCTTGTTGGTGGGAGGGCCCATCACGCCAGTGATGTCCGCCGTTTTCGGCAAACGGGCCGTCAGCCTAGGCAAATTCTCCGGATCCACCTTGAGTTGCTTTTTGCTCTGATCCACCTTGCCGACACCCAGAGAACGAATCGACGCTTCCAGAAACTGTGGCGGCGCCATCTCAACGAATAGCGGGGAGAAATCAAAAGAAGCCAGCCGGTGCTGATGGGTATAGGTCATGATGAAGGAAACCATCTTTGCCTTCTGTTCCTTCGTTTTGGCCGGATCCATATGAAAATCCAGATACCATCGATAGCTGCCCTGGGGCAGCTTCTCAATCCGGCTGGGATGCAACTTGCTGAGATAGACAAAATCCTCACTCAACAACACCGGATCCAACAGATGCAGAATGAAATGCCGGTCCGCCACCTCAACCCGCACGTTCTCGTCAAAATCAGCCAGCTGGTTTTTGATTTCCAGCAGACGCAACCAGACGCAACCCGACAAGGTAACCGCCATCACCAGAAACAGGAGGCGGGACAAAGATCGGGAATTAAGCTTCTGCATTACGGGACAGCCTGTGCTTGCGAATGGCATGAATGACTTGGCAACAAGGCCAAGTTAGCGAATTGATCGACGCTGGGACGGTCCGATATTCAATTCAAACCACCGGCCTGAGTCGCTCACGCCGGTGGGTTTCTTGCTCACAGACTATTAAGGAAATTCATCAGATTCTGGCTGTCTTGGCTGGATAGCCGCCTGAACGCAGCGATCACCTGAACCGCTTCACCTGAATGCTGGTTGATAGCGCTCTGCACCGTGGTTGCACTACCATCGTGAAGAAATGTACGGCGCTTGCTCAAACCCCACAGTGGCATGGTCCGCATCTTGTTGCGGGTAGACTGCCCCCCGTTCTGCACTATTCCATCACCCGTGCCGATGTCATGCAGCAGAAAATCACCGTAAGGGTGGAATGTGACGCCACCTAAAGCGACGGGGATCAGATAGTCACCACCATTGATCGGCGTCCCGGCTGGAGCGGTGACAAAGCTTGGTGTGTGACAGATCCCGCAACCCGCTGCATTAAAAACCCGTTCCCCCTGAGTGATTGAAACCTGCCTGGCTGTTGGGTTTTGTCCGGGCTGCCTGGGATCAAGCGAGCCAGGGGTTCTGGCCGGTGCCTTGGTTGACCGCATGAAATTCGCCGCGAGCAGAACGCCATCATTACTGTCGTTGGGCTGCCCCACGGTTTCAAACCGGTCTACGGAACGGCCATTGGATGTCGCTTCGGTGGGAAACAGCGGGGTGGTGATGCCCATTTCATTCCTGTAAGCATCGGCAGAAAACGATACCAGGCTGGCATGCTGATCTTTCCAGCCAAATTTACCGATAGCCCGTTTCCCCGGCGCTTCCAGCAGGTCAACCAGCACATACTGGCCTTTGATCAAACCTTTGGACTGTCTGGGTTGGTCGTTCGCAAGTTTAATCAGGGCACTATCGGGTATTGCTTCGACATAACCATCACCCAGCGTGCTCAACGAGGTGCGGAAAGTTTTGACGTTGGCATCCCGGGGGACTCGGGCCTGAATGGAAGGGTCAATAGCACGAGCGGGTATCAGGGAACCGCCCGGAGGATCGATGAAGTTCACGCCATCAAAATAGCCTGCCCGCTGAACCCTGACCTGACTATGCCCCCCATCGATGGGTCCCTTATGGCAAGCCTGGCAGGATGCGTCGTTAAAGACAGGGCCTAATCCTGTCGGAATTGTCTGGATCAGGCTGAACTCAGCCAAGGCCTGCTGATAGCCCGCCTGCGTCAGATAACCATTCGTCAATCCATCATAGCCAGTGGGGGCTTCGATACTGTTCGCGGTCATGGAGGCCAAGCCCAGAATGCCGGCACTCAGCCCGATCACGAATGGTGCGGGGCGACAGATCAGATGTGTGGTCATCGAATTTTTTGCGTGAAGTGCCATGATGTCCTCTGGGTTTAGTTATTTCAGCATCGATAAAACATTCGCTTACCCCTGTTCCAGGCGGATGTCGGGATCAAGGCCCGACATCCGCCCTAAGCTTGGTTTATCCCAAACCCTGTCGCTGGGATTGCCTGTGCGTAAGTGAAGAAATTAAGCGGATCCCATTCCATTTTCGTCTGAATCAATCGGTTCAGATTGCCGCCATAATAGAGCTGGAGAGCCTTTGACAGACCATACTGGTTCAGATCGACGTCTGGGTAATTAATGTAACAGCCATCAACCTTCCCGCTGGGATCAACCGTTGGATCGGGGATGCCATTAGTCGCGGCGTAGACATCGGCATAGAAGTCACGAATCCACTGCAGATTCACGGCCCCCGCCGGACTGATCTGATCCGCTGCCCGCTGGATGGGCCAGTAGGTTTGGTACTGTAGCTTGTAGATCGAATCCCGCTGCCAGACAGCGGTAGCGTCACGTGCGACAGTGTTGATCTTTCCGCCATAAGAGTCGACTTGAAGTAACGAGTCTCGCATAGAAACCCGGCGGCCTTGGGAGTCACGCATTTTACGTGTCAAATGTCGATAGATCTTGCGTATATCATCATCGCCAAACGATTGGCGCATATAGGCAGACTTGTACTTTCCGTTCATCGGCCCACCCGAGGCAGCATAGAAGGTAATGGCTTCCCACCAGGTGAATTGCTGATTGGATTTCGGCTTAAAGGGCGAGGGATGACCCGCTATCGACTTGAGTGTCCTTGCCGTTTCACCCAGACCATGCCGCTCCAGTTCGAGAGTCATCCTTTGTTTGAAACTGGATAACGCTGAAGATTTGCTTGCCAATGCCATTGCCGACAGTTGGACATTCTGGATGAGGATCTGTATCTGCCCACTATCAACATGGGATAGCTTGAGTATTACGAACGCCTGAGGACCCAAGGTTTCAGACAATGTTTCGAAGAAACGTACAATGCGAGCGAGAAAGGTGGAGCCTCTCTTTTGAATGACACTCCAATCCCACGCATAAATCTGCACTTCTGCTGAAGTGGGGGCGCTGGGAAGGTCTGCAAATTCATAGCGCGTAATGATGCCGAAGTTGCCTCCCCCACCCCCGGTATGCGCCCAGAAAAGATCGGCCTCATGACCTGTGGACTCCATATCCGCATGGATCGATTGGGGGCTTCCGTTACGCAGATGAACCAGGGACACACCAGTCAGCCAATCGACGGTGAGGCCATACAGCCTGCTCAATAAGCCATATCCACCCCCACAAACATGACCCCCCAACCCCACGGTGGGACAGCTCCCTCCTGGCAAGGTCTTTCCAAAACGGATGAGTGCGTATTGCAGATCGTAATTATTGGCACCGCCCTGAGCAAAGAAAACACCGCGCTCTGGATCAAAACTGACCGTGTTCAAAAGGCTCATATCAACAATGGCCTCAACACTGGCATTGAAGACAAAGTCCTCATAGCAATGAGCACCGCCTCTCACTTTCAATGCGCGGCCATACCCGTCGTTTATGGCCTGAGCCGTCGCGGATAAAACCCCCGCCTCGGTCAACGGCAGATAAATCCGACGCGCATTGGGGGCTGACCAACGACCGTTGTACCCCTGTATCAAACTCTTAAATGAGGGACTCTCCGGCTCGACAATCAAAAACTCCTGGGTCGCCGAGGGGTCGCCAGACCAAGACGAAAATCCTCAACCGCTGCGGCTTGGGCCTTACCCGTCAGGGCCAATAGACTTGCAATAGACCCGCTTGCGACGGCGGTTTGCCGGATGAAATGTCTACGGTTCATCTTCTCGCCTCCAGTATGCTTTAGTGTTTGTGTCGAACGCCCGCAACGGTACTCACATGGAGTATCCATTGTCAAGTTAAAGGGCTGACCTAGGCAGGCATCCGCCCAATGCCCTGATTGTATGGGTTCTCTAACGGCATCGTGGTGTGCCAAAGCGGAAATTCAAACAACCACTTCGGATCTGGTTGAGTCCCTGGTGGAACTGACTGTAGAGGTCGTGCGTCATGGTGGTTGGCGTCATGACCCGGACTCCTTACTTTATCCACAGGATGCCCCGCCAACTATTGGCAGGACTATTTGCAGAACTAACCCTATTTGTATGGGGGGCGGATGTCATGAACCGCCGAGATGCTGACGACGGGTTGGGATTTCTTTAGCATCAAACCGCCTGCCACAATTTCCACCTTCGCATCCGGGTAGACGGCCAGTGTGTCCTTGAAGTTACGCAAAGAGTCGATGTCGATAATCCCGACGCTTGCCAGTCCGATAGCGGTGCCAAAGCGCGGTTCTATCACGCCGTCTGCGACGCCCATCTCGCTCGCCTCATACGGGTTGAATTGAAGTCAGAGTTGTTCACTTACGACATCGATGAGAAGGCTCTGGATCTTGCCAAGCAGAACGATGGCAAATTGCTTCTGATCGCCAACGCTCAGGACCTCACACCACAGGAAGTCATCGATCGCTACAAGTCACTGGCCGACATCGAGCGCGGGTTCCGGGTTCTCAAGTCAGAGCTTGAAATCGGGCCGGTACATCACCGGCTACCTGAGCGTATCCGGGCCCATGCCGCCTTCTGCTTCATGGCGTTGATCCTCTATCGCGTGATGCGGATGAGATTGCGTGCGTCAGAGAGTTCGCTCTCTCCAGAGCGTGCCCTCGAAGTACTGCGCAGGGTTCAGAGACATCTGATTCGGTTGGATGACGCAACTGATCCGGTCACTGGCATTTCAACAATGACCCTCAAGCAAACTGATCTGTTCAAGGCATTAAAGATTAGGAAACCCCTATCCGCACAAGGCTGACCCCTCCTGTAAGGGCACGTTTTTAAGCTGAGCGATTGTATATCAGATGCTTACGCCGCGAACTGTCGAACCCGGGAGAGATGGGAACTGAAAACAGTGTATGGAAGTTCCGGGTGGTGATATCCGCTATCTGTGGGAAACTGGCCCCACGTAAATGAGCCAGAAACTCGGCAACATAACGAACATACGCGGGGTAGTTGGGCTTGCCCCGCATGGGAATGGGTGCGAGATACGGAGAATCTGTCTCGATCAGCAGGCGATGTTCCGGCACTTTCTTCGCCACCTCCTGTATTTGTTCCGCGTTACGAAAGGTCAGAATTCCGGACAGCGAAATGTAGAAATTCATATCCAAGGCTACTTTGGCGGTGTCCCAGTCCTCCGTGAAGCAGTGCAGCACACCCCCGACTCGTTCCGCCCTTTCTTCCTTCAGTATTCTTAGCGTGTCTGCTTTGGCCTCGCGGGCATGAATGATCAGGGGTTTCCCCGCCTTGATTGCCGCACGAATATGCGTCCTGAACCTGTTCTGTTGCCATGACAGATCCCCTTCGCTGCGAAAGTAGTCCAGACCGGTTTCCCCGATGGCAATCACCCTTGGATCTTTTGCCATCTCGACCAACTGATCCGCCGACGGCTCCTGGCAGCTTTCTTCGTTGGGGTGAACACCTACGGAAACCGATATTTCCGGAAAATCATCTACCAGATCGCGCATAAACGAATACTTTTCCAAATTGATGGAAACGCACAGCAGATGCTGAACACCCCCGGCAAGGGTTTCACGAACGCAACGACCGAAATCGTGTTCATAGGGCGAGAGGTCCAAACGATCGAGATGACAGTGCGAATCAACCAGCATGACAATTCATTCACGTAATTGAAAAAATAAAGCCCCTCATCTTGCGATGAGGGGCTTTTGTGTTCTCATGTGGGCCTTTCGGGTGTCAGGCGAACCTGACACCCTTCAGACTTACATGAACGACGGGATGAGCGGGGCGTCGATCTGGGTGATCGTGCGCTTGCCGTCGGCGTCGAAGAAGAACAACAGACCCGCGAAACGGCTGTCCGGATCGTAGATGATGTCGGCCAGACGATACACTTCCCATGCCGCATCAGAGGCCTGCACTTCTACCGTGCGGGTTTCACCTGGAGCCAGCGGGCTGTTGTCGCTGACTTCCAGACCGTCTTCAGCCAGCAGATCTTCCGGATAGCCGGTGGTGTCTTTGTAGGCGTCGGCGTTCAGGAAGCGGACAGAGGCGGTGTAGAACTCACCCAGACGGACGGCTTTGTCGCCGTTGTTGGTCATGGTGAGCTTCATGCGCATGGCGCGGCCCGGTACCCGGTAAGTGGCGTCTTCGACCTTGACGGCAACGACGGACTTCTCTTCAGCCGCTGGCTTCATACCACGCATGGTACCGGCCTGCAGCGGAATGGTGATCGGGTATTTGCTGTTGGCGGTGGACATGGCAAAGACAACAATGACCATGGTCGCGGCCGCAAAGGCCATACCTACCTTGCGGTCCGTTCCTGACACCAGTTCGTCGGCACGACCGGCATTGACCAGCAGGAAGCGGGGCAGGAATACCGGACGACGGCACCAGTACACCATCCACGCCAGACCAAAGACATACCAGAAGGCGTGCCAGAAGTAGGTGTTCTCGAGGTTGTAGTTCTCGAGGTCGATGGTTTGTCCGGTCAGGGTGGTGAGCGGGTTCTTGAATTCGCTCATGGAACCTTCGATGGTGATCCATTTGCCTGGGCCGATGATCGGACCACCACCTTGGACGTTCATCATGGTGTGGACGTGCCAGTCACCCGGACGACGGGCTTTCAGTACGACGCGGAAGTCGTAGGTCTTGCCAATTTCCAGACGGACGGAACGCGGTACCAGCTGGCCGCCAATGTACGATTCCTTGCGGATGAAGACCGGGCCGGGAATACCAATGTTGAGAAACGCGGAGTCCGGGGCGTCAACCGTTTGCGGCCAGCCTTCAAACACGTGGAACTTGCCGCTGATTTCAACGGTGTCGTTGACTTTAACCACTTCCTTCGACCACTTCAGGTCGTACCAGTGGATGGTACGCATACGCATGAAGGCGGCCTGGGATTTTTCGCCGTGGGCGGTCGCTGTCGGTGCGTAGACGCTGGTCGCGGCTACAGCAGCCAGCAGGCTGACCATAGACCAGTTTTTGAGTAGTTTCATGGTTCTTCCTCTCTCGAGTTTTTTTGATGTACCGCTACATGCCGTGGCGGTGCGTTTTATTGCGTGGGTTCAACCGCCGATCAAGACTGCTTGATGAAGCGAACGGTAGCGAACCAGCGGCCAACGAAATGCCACATGAAGTAGATCAGGGTGGACATGAAGGCCGAGAAGAAGGCGGATACCGGCGCAACGTCCTTACCGAAGGTACGCAGGGTGCCTTTTTCTACCATACGGATGTACTCAGGCGTACCGGTACGGACGTAGTTGTAGCCCTGGATGTCGGCAATGGACATGAGCATGCCGTTGTATTCCACCGGAACGTGCAGCGGCGCAATGATCGGCCAGTTGCCCGGGTAGAAGATCAGACCCCAGGCCATGGCGCCGATGATGGCGGTGAACAGGTAGCTGGCGGACAACAACAGGATGGTGTCGAGCAGGATCGCACCGGGAACCAGGATGGCCGGGAAAACAAAGTTCACGGGGAAGTAGGTCCAGCCCCAGAAGTTGAAGTACCGGTTGATCCATTCACCGAACAGAAGGGACAGTACGCAGACGGTGGCGCCCCAGGGCTGACGGAAACGTTCCCACAGGAAGTACTGTACAGCGGCCGGGAAGGTGACGAGTACGATCGGGGTCACAGTGACCCACAGTCGACGGTCTTTCCAGTCGGACCAGAAGTCCCAGTCACCCATGGTGAGCATGGCGTGAATGTGGTAGGAACCGCAGACGACGAAGAAGAAGACGAACAGACCGATGTAGTCAATCGTTCTGGATACGGAAACCGCTTCGGCGTGGGACCGAACGGCTGAGTTAAGTGAGCTCATGTATACCTCCAAAGGTTTCTTTTTTTGTCGTTTGGATGGCGTTGCCGCCACCCAAACCGTTTTCCGGGGTCATCCCAGGCTTTGGCAGGGTTGCCGGGGCCGGAGGCGACTGGCCGGGTTTCGCTTACTTCGCGAGCAGGCCCTGATCAACGGCTTCGCAGATGTCGTTGCCGATGATGTTGCCGAAGCTGGCGAAGACTTGCAGGAGTACACCGGCGATTGCCAGTGCCAACCAGCCAAAGAAGACGAAGCCGTAGTGCAGCGGCGCTACGAACAGCTCTTCCATGAACCAGAAGGTGTGACCCCAT